>WFZV01000011.1 GCA_015489395.1 Bacteroidales bacterium | reverse complement strand
AATATAGAGAATCTAATTTCTACGATTCGCAAATTGAATTCAAAAGTAGCTATTATAGTGCTTATGCTAATGCCTGATGATGCTTTAATTCAGCGGCTTTCGGGTTTTAGTAATGTTTATTTTCTCAGGAAATTAGATGACAATCGTAAGCTGCTTAAATCTATACTTAAAGTTAACAGTGGTGAAATGAATTTTGATACGAATTTTGCACCCAAAAAGGATAAAAAGCGAATTTTAGTTATAGATGATTTTAAAAATACACGCTATATCGTAAAATTAAGTTTAGAAAAGGAGGGATTTGTTGTGGATACTGCATCAGATGGTATTGATGCTCTTAAGAAAATTGAGCAAAATCCTGATTTCGACTTATTTATCGTGGATATAAATATGCCTAAAATGGATGGTATTACTTTTATTGAAAAAATAAGAAATAAAGATAAATTTAAAGATAAACCTATAATCATTTTGACTACTGATGTGGATAAAAAGATAAAAAACAAAGCAAAACAACTCAAAGTAACCGGATGGATACAAAAACCGTATAACTTAAATGAATTCGTTGAAACTATTAAACGTGCGCTAAATATTTAATTTTAAGCTAATTTTACTTTTTATTATGAATTTAAAAACAAATTTCCGTATAATAATTTTTTTGTATTTGCTTGTAATTGTATTATTTATTTTTTTAAGGAGTTTGACTGTAAAACATTTTGATGCATTACTTGAGTTATACAGAGACCTGGAAAATTTTGAGCGTGGAATTTCTGCCAGAAAGCTTCTGGTATATGAACAGGTCCTGGGTCGACAGATATTAAATAAAGAGATAGAGAACGGAAAAGAGTTAAATGTCAAAAATTTGGTTAGAAATAGTTTTTTGAAGTATATAATTTTGAAAAACAAAAAACTGCGTGTTTATTTTAAGTCCTTAGATTCTTTGTACGGCGATATGCAGGAAAAATTGATTAAGTTTAATTCCCTGCCTAATGATGAATATTATAAAAAGATTCGACTCAGAGAACAGATTTTGTCTGATGTCAGGCAAATCGATTCTATAGGTTTAAATATGCAACTGGGTATAGAAAGTTTTTTAAGAAAATGGAAATCCAGATTTTATTTGTATAATCTATTGTTTTTTAGTGTGTTAATAGCGATTTTGCTTATAGCTACTATTCTTGCTTTATATTCGACCAGGGTATTAAATCGTAGTGTAAAAGCATTTAACGAAGCATCAGAAAGCTTTGAAAAGACAGATTTTAAGACTAAAATCGAAGTTAAAAATAAGACAGAGTTCTGGGTTATAGCTAAACGTTTGAATAGAGCAAAAGAGATTGTCCGTAGTAAGATAGCTTTGAATTTTAGATTTATCAATGAAGTTTTACGTGTTGCCAGTTTGATAACAAAATCTACACGAGTAGTTTATTTGAGTGCTATTAAAGAGGCTAAGTCTGCAGAAAAGCTTTTTAACCTGATAGAAGAGATTGATACTATGCTTTCAGAAAATATCGATTTGATAAACAATTCCTGGCAGGTTACCCAGCGATTTGCCGAAGCAACTGAGGTTATAAGGACGAATATTTCTGAAATAGCAGATTTTATCGAACAAATGCTTTCAGCTTTAACAGAGATTTCTAAAGTTGCAAATAAAATAGATTTTTTAGCTATAAATTCGGCGATTGAAGCAGTAAAAGCAGGCGAAAATGCTCGCGGATTTAAGGTTATAGCAAGAGAAATTCGAGATTTAGCCAATAGTACAAAAAGTTTAGCCGATAAAATAATCGTAATGTCAAGAGTCGGTGTTGTTCAGATCGAAAATACTATAAAGCAATCCTTATCATCATTTGAACATGTAGATAATTTGATACACTTTACAACTACAATTTCGGATAGTTTTAAGCAGCAAGTTCAGATGCTTGATGAATTAAAGCAGAATATTTCGTTATTGTCCGAATCGTCGCAAGAGCATGCGAATTTAGCACATTATTTAACAAATACAGCAAAATATTTACGCAAGAAATCATTAATTTTAAAAGAAACCCTGAAAGACTTTAAAGTATAACAATGAACCCAGATTTTAAAAATTTATTCATTTTAGAAGTCAAAGACTTATTGCAACAATTTGAGAGTGATTTAATCGATTTAGAGAATTCACCAGAAAGGCAGGAACTTATCGATGAGGTTTTTAGATTCGTGCATTCTATTAAGGGTGCTGCTGGAATGTACGGTTTTAACGAAATTGTGATTATTGTGCATAATCTGGAAGAGATTTTTCGAAAGATTAAACAGGGAAATTTGCAAATAGATAAGAAAATTATTGACCTATCGCTGCATGCTAAAGATTTGATTTTGAGATACTTGAATGTGGAAAAAACGCCAAATTTGTCAGAAGATTTACAGAATTTAATCAGAGAATTTGAACGATTAAACCCAGAACTTAAGGATTTTAACAAACGATTTAACAAAACTTCAGAAAACCAAAAAACTTATTACATAATTTTTCATCCTGATGCAGATATTTATCAACGAGCTGTCAATCTTACAGCGATTATTGAGGACTTAGAAGGTTTAAAATATTCGTTAGTCAAGCCTTTCGAAGCACACAAAAATCCAGAGAAGTTCGATATCTTCTGGGAAATTATTGCTTATGTTGACGATTTAGCCGAGCTTGACCAGATATTTGTTTTTGTTCAGGATGAAGTGCAAAAAAAGATTTTATGTGACTGTAATGCTTTTGAATTACAAGGCTTTAAAGAATTTTATCAAAGCCTGGGCGAAAATTTTAGTGCTGACAGATACGAAAAATTACGAAATTTTATACAGGACCAATTGAAACAAAAATTGCAAAAACAAGAAAATCAGAGTGTAGGGCAGTCTGCTGATTCTTTAGAAGTAAAGGAACAAAGTCTGAATTATGTCCGTCTGCCTGCATATCAGTTAGACAATTTGCTAAAATATGTAAGTCAGCTTATTACATATAATTATCAGTTGCAAGTCGCCATTGACAAATCAGATACAAACCAGGTTAAAATTATATCTCAGACCCTGCAAACATTAATTAGCGAAATTAAGGACTATACATTACAGTTGAGACTATTACCGATAAGTGTTTTGTTCAGGTCGTACAATAGATTGGTCAGGGATCTGGCTTTTCAACAAAATAAGAAAGTGCGGTTTATTATCGAGGGAGAGGACACTATGATTGACAAAACATACATTGAGAAGCTTTATACTCCATTATTACACATTATTCGCAATGCCATAGACCATGGTATAGAGACGCCACAAGAGCGGATTGAAAAGAATAAATCGCCTGTGGGAACAATTAAAATTTCAGCATATCAAAGTCAGGCAAATTTAATAATTCAAGTTCAGGATGATGGACGAGGCATTGATTTAGAGCTAATTCGCAAACGGGCTTTGGAGTTGGGATTGCTTCAGCAAGATGAAAAATTGACAGACCAGGAACTTTTGAAGCTTATTTTTTCGCCGGGTTTAACTACTTCGGCTAAAGTAGATGAGATTTCAGGGCGCGGTATGGGTATGACTGTCATCAGGACAGCAATTGGAGAGTTGAAAGGTGAGGTCGAAGTCGATACAGAACCTGGTTTGAGTACAACAATAACAATTAAGCTTCCGGTGACTTTGTCGATTATTGAAACATTGCATTTGTCGGCAGGTGGGATTAATTTTTTGGTTCCTGTGTTCAATATAGTGTCAGTTGAAAAATTACCTGTTTCGCAGATACAAGGTATAAAAGATGGAAGGATTGATTTTCGTGGGGAAACTGTGCCTGTGCTGGATTTAAATAAGTTTTTAGAATTAAAAGACGGACAGCAGTATGATAAGAGAGTTCTTGTGATTTTGTCTGTTGGGCAATGTAAATATGGAGTGATTTTCGATAATGTACATGGGCAGATTAGTGCTGTTATCAAGAATTTGGGTGCTGTTTTTTATGCCCTGGACATTTTTATAGGAGCAAGTATTCTGGGTGATGGCCGTATTGCCTATATTTTAGACCCTTTCAAGGTTTATAAATGTTAAATCATAGAGTTTTATGGATTCGTATGTCTTTTTTCGTGTTGGTAAGTACAATTTTGCTATTGCTATTAAGCAAGTTGTGGAAGTTCTGGATATAGTTAAGACTCAAATATTGCCTAAAACACCGCAGTTTGTGGTTGGAGTTGCCAATTTTCGTGGAGAAATTTTGCCGATTATAGACCTAACCACGATGTTTAAATTAAATTCGACAGATGAATTGGACAAGCGTTATATTGTTGTGTTAAAGTATTTTATGGAAAATACTGAGAGTTTTTTGGGGCTAAGTGTAGATAAGGTTTTAGGTGTCAGTGAGGGTAAGGTTGAAGAGCTGGAACGGTTGTCGCAGATGCCACTACAACAGGTAAAGCAATATACTGTTAGCGGTGTGCAATTAGGTGATGATTTTGCTTTTTTGCTGGATATTGATGGGCTTTTGCAGGCTATTGCAATGGAGATTATGCGTTATGTAAATTCGAAAAAATAACATGGAAAATGCAGATAAAATAAATGGATTTATCGTAGGTCAATCGGACTGTCGGTTGTTAAGAGATTTGTTGCAAACAGCGAAAAATATTGAATTTGAGCTATTCGAAGAGTTAAGTTTTACGCTTTTGGATAGGATTTTGCTTGAGCGGCCGCAATTTATACTGTTTTGTTTTGTTGAGCAAAAGAAGTTGAAATTAAAACTTTTGGTTGAAATCTTGTTAAAGTTATTTCGCTTACCTGTTGGAATTGTGCTTAAAAGCGACGATGAGAGATTTTCTGTTTTTATGCACGGATTTAAATGTGATTTGGTTAAATTTTTTAGTTTAAAAGACAGTGATTTAAGTTCAAAAATTAGTCAGTTTATATCCGGGCGACGGTTAAATTTAAACAAATATTCGCAATGTAGATTTGATTTGCCGAGGGTTGAGGTATTGGCAATAGGTTCGTCGGTTGGTGGTCCTGCAATTTTGCGGGAGATTTTTAGGAATTTGCCTATTGTGACTCCGCCTGTATTGGTGGTTCAACACATGCAGAGGGATTTTGTGAAGTTTTTTTTGAAAAATTTAAGTCAAAGCAGTAAAATACTGGTTAAAGAAGCAGAAAGTTGGGAGATATTGCGCAGTTCCCATGCTTATTTAGCTGCAGACGAGCATCATTTAGTAATTAAGCGATGTTCGGAGCAGGTTTGTATAAATCTTTTGTCGTCTAAGTTGAATTACAGATTTGTGCCGTCTATAGATTTGCTGTTTAGCTCTGTTGCTGAGGTTTTTGGAAAAAATTCTGTAGGTATCATTCTAAGTGGTTTGTCGGATGACGGTGTGCGTGGATTAAAACAGGTAAAGCAGGCAGGGGGCTTGACTATCGCATTGTCCTACCAGGAGGCAGTGGCAAATAGTATGCCTCTGGCAGCTGTTAGAAACAAGGCAGTGGATTTAGTTTTATCGAGCGATGAAATTGTTATCTTTGTCAAATATTTAATTTTAAGCCAAAATTTACAAAAAATGAAAACAGCAGTTTTTTCCGCAGGATGTTTTTGGTCTGTAGAATATTATTTTCGTCAATTGCCCGGAGTAATTGATGTAATTCCCGGTTATACAGGTGGCAAAACGCCAAATCCAACTTATGAAGAGGTTAGCAAAGGTACAACAGGTCATGTCGAAGCAGTTTTGGTAAAATATGACCCGGAAAAAATTTCGTATGAAGAGCTGGTTAAATATTTTTTTGAAATTCACGATTTTACCCAGACAAATGGCCAGGGACCTGACGTTGGTCCGCAATATCTTTCGAATATTTTTTATCAAGACCAATCAGAATATGAAACAGCGCTTAAGCTGATAAATAAACTTTTTGCAAAAGGCTATAACGTAGCCACTGGTTTAATTAAATTCGAAAAGTTTTGGCCAGCCGAAGAATATCACAGGCGTTATCTGGAAAAGCATAACAAAAAGCCAGCTTACCACATCCACCGTCCAATAAATTGGGAGTCAGACGAAATGGATTATGATTTAGGCAATTATTTTCCTATGGACCCAATGTTCTTTTAATGCGATTTTAAGCCATTAAAGACAAACTTTTTTGCAGAATCTTCGTACTGTTTAAGAAAGAATTTGAAAATGCACAGAGTTATGAAGTTGAATTGGGCTTTTTTTCTTTTTATTTTTTTGCTTTTTAGTCTGGGTAATTCTGGTTGTGGAGCATCGAGCAGTAATCAGTCTTATCCCGACGTGCCAACGTATAAAGTATCGCCACCACCATTACCCGAAAAAGTAGATTTTGCAGGCGAACCTGTACCTTTACAGTATTTTGACGTACGACAGTCTTTAGACCGTGAGATTTTAAAAATTATGTACTGGCACAGTGAAACTATCTTGTATTTAAAGCGTATGCCGGAGTTTTTTCCTATCGTAGAGCCTATTCTGGCAAAATATAATGTCCCGGACGATTTTAAATATTTGATGGTGGCAGAAAGTGGCATGGCAAATGTTGTTTCGCCATCTGGAGCAGCTGGCTATTGGCAATTTATGGAGAAAACAGCGAAAAAATATGGACTAATCGTAAACGACCAGGTCGATCAACGTTATGATATTTATGCTTCAACAGTAGCAGCAGCCAGGTATTTACGAGATGCTTATGAGCATTATAAAAATTGGACTTTGGCTGCAGCTTCTTACAATGTTGGCCAGACTAATTTAGACCGTGCAATTAGTAGGCAAGGAGAAACAAGTTTTTACAATTTAGCTCTTAATGTGCAGACAGCACGCTATATTTACCGGATTTTAGCTTTTAAATTGATTTTGTCAAATCCTGAAAAATATGGTTTTTACGTCAAAGACAGGGATAAATATTATCCAATTCGTACTAAAATAATTAAAGTTTCAACCTCTGTGCCGAACTGGATAGATTTTGCCCATCGTTATCAGACGAATTACAAAATTTTATTACTTTTAAATCCATGGATAAGGGACAGTAAATTGGATAACAAGCAAGGTTATACTTTTTACGTTCGTGTGCCTTTGTCTCCCAAAGACCGTATTGTAAAACAGTAAAAACACTTGATTATGGTAATGGTTTATCGAATGCCCACAGAACAGAAAATCATGCGGTTTTGGCAATGGTTTGAACAAAATCAAAGCGAGATTTTTAGCTTGCTGAAAACCGAGCCACAACAAGCCAACCAGAAAGTCAACAATCGTCTCAAATCCCTGAACCGTCTTGTGGTTGCTCATTTATCAATGGACGAAAACAAGAACAAAGGTAGATTTGTTTTGTCTGCTGATGGTATAGAAGCACTTTTTCCCATTGTGGAAGAAATTATGCGATATACACCAGACCTGGAGAACTGGGAATTTTTGAG
This sequence comes from Bacteroidales bacterium, assembly GCA_015489395.1. Classification (GTDB taxonomy): domain Bacteria; phylum Bacteroidota; class Bacteroidia; order Bacteroidales; family S143-33; genus S143-33. Next base: position 13,099 of record WFZV01000011.1, on the reverse strand, counting down.
CTTTATACCTCCACAACAGCTGGAACCGGATTATCCGGTCGATTCTGATATTAGGCTTAAAGATTTGAAATTCAAATTGACAGAGACAGACGAGTCAAAATACACTCTGGATGTCTATGTGCTTGATTTAGACCAGGATAAGTTTTATCAAGTGCTTTCTCGTGTTTTTCAGATTGTGAGACTTTTACTTGGCGAGTACAGGACTGTAAAATTTATCGATAAAATCAATATCAATCCTTTAGAAGGTTCGCAACAACTCCCGCCATTGTATAAATTACCAGAACATTTAGCTTAAAGTGATTCAAATTTTAATATTAAAAACAAATTTTTAACTTCAAACCAAAATTAAATACCTAAAATCAAGTTTATGAAACGGCGTTTAGTGGAATGCGTGCCTAATTTCAGCGAAGGCCGCGATATGAATATAATCAAGCAAATTACAGATGCCATTGAATCAGTTGAAGGTGTAAAACTTTTGAACGTTGATCCTGGAAAAGCTACCAACCGTACAGTAGTCACGTTTGTCGGAGAACCAGAGGCAGTTGTCGAAGCTGCTTTTCGAGGAATAAAAAAAGCTGCAGAGTTAATCGATATGTCCAAACACCATGGCGAACATCCCAGAATGGGAGCTACTGACGTTGTGCCTTTTGTGCCGATTTCTGGTGTAACTATGGAGGAAGCAGTACAGTATGCACGTCAATTGGCCAAACGCGTTGGTGAAGAGTTGAAAATCCCGGTTTATTTATACGAATTCGCTGCTACAAGTGAAGAACGGCGTAATCTGGCTAACATCCGCTCCGGAGAATACGAAGCTTTACCCGAAAAACTTAAAGACCCAAAATGGAAACCAGACTTTGGCCCTGCCCAGTGGAACGAACATATAGCTAAGACTGGCGCAACTGTTATTGGTGCCAGGAATTTTCTTATTGCTTATAACGTCAATCTCAATACCACATCGACCCGTCGCGCTAATGCTATAGCCTTTGATGTTCGCGAAATTGGACGGATTAAAAGAATTGGCGACCCAATTACAGGTAAAAAAGTCCTGGACGAAAATGGTAATCCTGTCAGAATACCCGGCACATTACGAAAAGTTAAAGCTATTGGCTGGTACATCGAAGAATACGGTATTTGCCAGATTTCTATGAATTTGACCGATATCAACGTCACACCAATGCACATTGCTTTTGATGAAGTTTCAGAAAAAGCCCGCTTGCGTGGCGTACGTGTTACTGGCTCGGAAATCGTTGGTCTTGTGCCACTCAAGGCAATGATTGACGCTGGTAAATATTTTTTGCGAAAACAAAAACGTTCGCTTGGCATACCCGAAGAAGATATTATCAAAATAGCCATTAAATCCCTTGGTTTAGACGACCTTAGGCCTTTTAACCCAAAAGAAAAAATTATCGAATATCTCATCGAAGACCAGGACGAAAAGAAATTAATTAACCTGACAGCACGGGAGTTTGCCAATGAAACTTCCCGCGAAAGCCCGGCACCTGGCGGAGGCTCAATTTCTGCTTACATTGGCGCACTGGCTGCTTCGCTCGGAACTATGGTGGCTAACCTGTCTTCACATAAACGCGGTTGGGATGACCGCTGGGAATTCTTTAGCGATTGGGCCGAAAAAGGACAAAAATATAAAGACGAACTTTTGCGTCTGGTGGACGAAGATACAAAGGCTTTTAACAAAATCATGGAGGCTTACCGGTTACCTAAGAAAACCGAACAGGAAAAATTAGAACGTAAAAAAGCAATAGAAGAGGCAACAAAATACGCTATTTCTGTGCCATTGCGCGTTATGCAATTGGCATACGAGGCAATGGAGGTGATAAAAGCAATGGCACAGCACGGCATGGAGGCTTCGATTAGCGATGTTGGCGTGGGAGCTATGGCTGCTTTGACAGCAGTGCGTGGCGCTCATTTAAATGTGCGTATTAATGCCAAAGACCTTGAAGACCAGCAGTTCAAACAGCAAGTTTTGCAACAGGCACAGCAAATCGAACAGCAAGCTGCACAAAAAGAACAGGAGATTATGCAAATCGTGAATTCTAAGCTCTGATTTGCTGCGATTATTTTTTGTTTTTCAGTTTTACTCAAGAATGACCAGACCCTGTGATATTGCTGGTTTCCGAAGCAAGACGTTCTTTTACTGATCCGAAAAAAGTTTAAGCATAAAAATACATCGTTAGCAGGCAGAATATATAAATTCGTGCATTTTAAAGCGTTTGTCTTTCGAAAAATTGAAGGCGGGCTGAGATCAGCCCGCCTTCAATTTCGTACATAAAAGCCTGTCTGTCCTGACTTTCTACCTATGATTCACGATAATTTTTTTCGTAATTACGTGTGAATCGGTAAATAATCGTAAAATCAGTAAATTAGTTTGTGTTTGTGGCAATTCTACTGTAAACATGCTGCGTCCGACATTTTCTTGTTCTAATATCCGTCCTTGCAGATCGATTAATTGATAGAATTTGACAGTTTCTGCAGACTGAACGTTTATGTAATCCATGGCAGGGACAGGCGAAATTTTAACATAATCCACAGCAGGTTGGTCTATTTTCGTAAAATAATCGTCTTTCATTTCCAAAAGCCAGATGTCAGATAAAACGGTTGTTGATGATGTGTCGGTGTAAATCTCCTGGACCTGACCGTCAGTTGAGTTGGTGTAGCCGATAATGAAAATATTACCATTATCGCTCATGACATCGGTTGCAACGTCAGTATTCGAACCGCCAAAGTTTTGGATGTTAAGAATTTGACCGTTATTTGATAAGCGAACAGCTATATAGTCCCTTTTGCCAAAATTTTGAGGGATATCGCCGTCGTTCGACATTGACGTACCGACAATGATGAATGTACTGTCAGGCAGCTGTTTTACGCTAAACCCTTCGTCGTAGTATTCCCCGCCGATAGTTTTTTCCCAGAGTAAGTTGCCAGCCGTATCGATTTTAATTGCGCAAATATCGCCATTGTTGTGGTATCCAGTAATATTTCCGTCATTAGAATAAGTTACACCTACGATAAGTATGTTTCCGTCAAATGTTTTAATTGCAGCGTCTGCTTTGTCAAATCCGCTTCCGCCGAAAGTTTTACCCCACAGGAAATTGCCGTTTAAATCAGTTTTAACCACCCAAATATCCGCATTACCGTGGTTATTTGTGACCTGTCCGTCGGTGGATTTTGTATGTCCGATTACGTAAAATCCGTTATCATACGGAACCATTGCATAGGCTTCTTCGTCGTTTGAGCCGCCGTATTGTTTAGCCCAGACTACGTTGCCGCTATTGTTGACTTTAACCAGAGCAAAGTCTTCGTAGCCGTGGTGACCTGAATTAGTAAAGTCTCCATCATCTGATTCAGTATATCCTGCCAGAATGTATGAACCGTCGTTGTATGTTTTTATGGCATAAGCCTGTTCGCATCCAGAGCCTTGAACCACGTCGAATTGGTAAGCTCCGTTGCTGTCCAACCTTACCACCCAGATGTTGAAGCAACCGTAATTGACGTTTACATCGCCATCGCGTGACCAGCTATAGCCAGCAACGATGTATTTGTCGTCTGGAAGGAATCCGATGCAAGTAGGAGCATCAGCCTGGGTGCCGCCGTAGCTGTATTGCCATTGGATATTGCCGGCAGAGTCAGTTTTAATTACCCACAAGTCTGACCCATCCCAGTAGTGGTTTGCATCATGGTCGGCTGCGCCGTTAGTACCAATGATTATCCGTCCGCCATCGTCAGTTTTGACGATTTTTGAAGGTCTGTCTTCGCCCGTTGTTCCGTAATGCCACTGCCTAAAAGTTGTTTGTGAAAGCAGTGGGAAGTTAAGCAAAACAAACAGGGCTGCTAAAAGTAGTGTCCTGTTCATGTTTTTTTCGTGGAAATTTAAGTAAAACTGTGAAAAAAGACAAGGCTTGATCGAAATTTGGTTACGTTATGGTGGGTTAAAGGTTGTTTGTTGTTACAGTCTGAAGGTTTTGAGCTGCGAAATAGCTGTATTTAACACGAAAGCAGGCTGCCCGAAGAATGTCGGGCAGCCTGCTGACTTAGTATCTGGCAGAATCAACTTGTTGATTATTTGCGATTTTGTCTTGTAGCTTCGGATTTAAGTGCTATAAACAAATAGCTGTCTGGATTGAAGTACTGTTTTGCTGCCTGGATAAGGTCTTGTTTTGTAAGCGATTTAACAGTTTTTTGATAGTCTGTGACAAAATCTGGTTTGCCGTTGGTCAGATACATTTCGAAAAGTTGGTCAAGCCAATAGTCGTTTTTCCTGATGTTAACTTCGTAGCTGCGCAGGAGTTTTTGAATAGTTGATTTGTATTCATCGTCAGAAATATTGTTTCCAACACCATGTGCCAGCTTAAGGATTTCATTGGCAATAAACGATACAGTGTCTGGTCTTGAGCTGTAAAATACAGGGATAATGTACTTTGTCTGAGGAATTTTGATAGTTTGGGCAAAAGCCATAATTGAATAAGTAAGTGCCTGGGCTTCGCGAACTGTGTCTAAAAGACGTTTTGTCAGAATTTCTGAAATACCGTCTAATAAAATTTCGTTTTTGAGATTATCGTTGTATTTGCCTGTAAATACAAAGTAAGCTAAACTTTTCTTGTCATTGCCTTTGTAAATGATTTTTCGAATGACTTTTCCTGTAGGTGCTGTAGCATTAACGTCGCGATAAGCTTCTTTTTTAGCTTTTGCTGGTAATGAGCCTAAGTATTTTTCAATCAAAGGACGAACAGAATCGACATTTACGTTTCCTACTAAAATAAATGTGAAGCTGCCCGGGTCTTCAAAACGTTGTTTGAAAATTTTATATGCTCGTTTGAAATTAACTTTTTTAAGGTCTTCAACTGACAATGGTTTTGAGTAGATGCTGCGGTTATGCAGTAAAAATTGCAGAGTATCAATCCAGACGTTTGTCGGGTCTTTAGCTTTGTTCTGAATCATTGCAATTTGCTGCTCGATGTATGACTGGTAGCTGTCTTTGTCGAAACGTGGAGCAGTGAAGTACAGATAAATCATTTGTAGCATTGTTTCGAAGTCTTTAACTGTGCTTTGTCCAGAAAAGCCTTCGTAGTACAGGCTAATGAACGGACTAAGCGATACGTTTTTGTCCATGAGGAATTTGTCTAATTCAGATGCTTTCAGGTCGCCAATACCGCTATTGTCAACTAATCCTGCAGCTACCCGAGCATTGAGTATATCTTTACCAGAGTAGAGTGAGTAACCGCCAAGGCTGTATGCTTTAAGAAGAATCTCGTCGTTCTTAAAGTTTGTAGGTTTGATGATTACTCTGATGCCGTTTTGGAGTTGCAGTGTAGTGGTTCCAGTGATTTTATCTTGTGTTTGTTTGACAACTTTGCCCGGAGTAAGCTGTTTGTTGATTAAAGTCGAGACAACTTTGACGTCTTTATATGGCTTAATTTTTTCCTGTCTAACCTGTTTAGCAAGCTCGATAATCTCTTGTGCTGTTGGATATTTTTGTCCAGTAGGACCAGTAACTGTGATTACTAAATTTTCGTCTGTGGCTAATTGCTTAATTGCCTGGTCAACGTCTTTTTCTGTGATTGTGTTAATCAGCTGGTTAATGATTTTGTATTCTTGTGCAATGCTAAGGATTGGGTCGTGTCGTACGCTGAAGTTATCGTGCATTTGCGAGATAAAGTAGCTGCTTTCGGTTTTGTTGCGTTCTTTGTAATATTTTTCTGCCTGTGCAAGAATTTGTTTTTTAGCGCGGTCTAATTCTGATTTGGCAAATCCGTAACGTTTAGCAGATTCAATGTCTTCCAGGAGCGATTTAATAGCTTCTTTACTGCGGTTTTTCTTGGCTATTGAATAAACAATAAAAGCATCGGTTTTGTCTAAAAGTGGGTTATATGTAGCAAAAGCAACTGCGTAAGGATTACCAGGTTTAAGCATTTTATCTTTAAATCGTGCAAATAACATGGTTGAGACCAGTTGTCTAATCAAGGATTGACGATAATCTCCGTAAGTTTTAATTTGCTGCATAGGGTGTTTCCAGTACATTGCTACCAATGTTCTGGTAGCTTCGCTGTCGGTAGCAACTACAGCTTTTATGTCCTTATGAGCTGGAATTTCTGGATAAATGCGAGGTCTTTCATTTTTAGGTGCAGGTATAGGAGTGAAAAGCTTTTTGATTTTGCTTTCGACAACTTTAGGATCAACGTCTCCAACAACGATAACTGCTTCAAGGTCAGGACGATACCAGTCGTGATAAAATCTTCTTAAAACGTCATGTTTAAAGGTTTTGATTATTTCAGGTTTGCCAATAGGCAGGCGTTTAGCGTATTTGGAATTTGCAACGATAACGGGAAATGTTTTTCGCATTAATCGGTCTTGAGGTCCGCGTCCAAGCCGCCATTCTTCTAAAATAACACCTCTTTCGTCGTCGATTTCTTTGTCTTCAAGGCTGAGGTAGTGAGACCAGTCATGTAAAATCAGCAAAGCTGTGTCCAGGTAAGCTGGATTATCCGCAGGAATTTCCAGCATATAAACAGTTTCGTCAAATGAAGTATATGCGTTCAGGTCTGCACCGAACTTCATTCCGATTGATTCGAGAAACTTGATTAGCTTATGTTTAGGAAAGTTTTTTGTTCCGTTAAAAGCCATGTGTTCGGTAAAGTGTGCAAGCCCCTGTTGGTCGTCATCTTCGCAGACAGAGCCAGCATTAACAACTAATCGTAGAAAAACACGGTTTTTAGGCTTTTCGTTATGCTTAATGTAATATGTCAGTCCATTTGGCAGCTTGCCAATAATGACGTTAGGGTCAGTGGGAAGCTTTTTGTTTAAATCAACTTGAGCGTAACCAGTTGTAAATAAAAAAATTGTGGTTAGTAACCAGAAAATTTTTGCTTTCATAGCTGTTTTTTTAAAAGTTTTAGGTTTATCTTTGTCCGACGAAAGAAAGTAAGATTTAGTTACAATTCAAAATTTGATTTTTGTTTCTTTTATGGTTTTTTATGTTAAAAAAGCACTAAACTATGTCACAACACGATAAACAATCTACTGAAAACCATGCTCACGAGCATCACCATCATCATCACGAGCATGACCACCATCATGAACATGGGTTCAATTTTGGACATTACTTGCCGTTGCAGCAATATTATGATTTAGTCGAACAAGCTTTGACCAATTTTGGCCTGGAACCGGAAAAAGCACGGGGAGAGGAAAAGGGCAGCTGGCTATTGCAAAAAGACGGAAACCCCATCTGGATAGATGTTTTTCAAAAGCCAGAGGAGCCATGGGGCTATTTCCAGTGTCTATCGCCAGCTTTTGAATTGCCCGAAGATGAAACGGTTAGATGTAAAATATACCAGGCTCTTCTGGAAAAAGCCCATACGATTTTTGGTGTGGCCATTACAAAGTACAAAAATTGGATTTACGTCCGTTTGATTCGTGAGTTGACCAATATTACTGTTGAGGAAATTATGAATATTATCGCACGTGTTGGCACGTTTGCCCTTGAGTTGCGTAAAGAATTTGGGCAAGTTGGCAAAAAGTAAATCTATTCGCCGTAAACAGTAATTACGATTTTTCGTCTTCCTCCGTAATTGCGGAATTCACAAAGGTAAATACCCTGCCATGTCCCCAGGTTTAATCGTCCATTTGTGATGGGAATTGACAATGATTGGCCAATAATCGAAGATTTTAAATGTGCTGGCATATCGTCCGGTCCTTCGATGGTATGGGCAAATTTTGGATAATTTTCTGGCACCAGGTCGTTCATAAACGTTTCAAAATCAGCTCTTACCGAGGGGTCGGCATTTTCATTTATTGTTAAACCTGCTGAAGTATGCTTTATAAAAACATTCATTATGCCAGTTTGCGGTAATTCGCCTATTGCGCGCAAAATTTCCGAGGTAATCAGATGATAACCACGTCCTAAAGCTGGCAAGGTTATTTCTACTTGCTTGACCATGTGCTTAATTTTTATATTTTTGGATTTGTTTTTGTGGTCGAAATTTAAAAACAATTTTTATTATGTTCAAAAAGAGGTTAGCTCTGGCGATTGTCCTTATTTTGAGCTTTGGTGTAATTTTTATTGCGATTTTATGGTGGATTGCATTTAAGCCAAATATCAACTTACCTGCAAATCGTCCATATACGTATTTTTATGTGCATACTGGTTGGAATTTTAACCAGACATATAAAAGTTTAGTCCAACAAAACCTTTTGAAGAATCCTAAAACCTTTCTGCTAACAGCAAAATTAAAGCGGTTTGACCATCCAAAGCCTGGACGTTATAAAATTACTAAAGATTTGAGCAACAATACTTTAATAAATAAACTGCGCGCTGGCCTGCAGGAGCCTGTCAGTCTGACAATAAATTTAATCCGCACAAAACAGCAATTAGCCGGTTATGTCTCGAAACATTTAGAATTAGACAGTTTGAGCCTGTTAAATTTACTCAACAACAGAGATTACTTAAAGCAATTTGGCTTCACGCCACAGGACGTAATGGCTATGTTTATCCCAAATACCTATCAATTTTACTGGAATACTTCTGCCGATCAGTTTATCAGGCGCATGTACCGTGAATACCGCCGCTTTTGGACCAGAAAAAGACTCGAAAAAGCCCGAAAAATCGGCCTTTCACCAAAACAGGTCATTATTCTGGCATCCATTGTCGAAGCCGAACAAATGCAGCATCCCGACGAGTGGCCTAAAATCGCAGGACTGTACATGAATCGCTTAAAAAAGGGCATACCGTTACAGTCTGACCCAACGTTAATCTATGCCTGGGGCGATTTTACCATAAAACGTGTTTACAATTACCACAAAAAAATCGATTCGCCTTACAACACCTATAAGTACAAAGGCTTGCCCCCAGGACCAATACTCACACCTGACATTCGAGCGATCGACGCAGTTCTCAATTACCAGCATCATCCGTATTTATACATGGTGGCAAAAGCGGATTTCAGCGGCTATCACGTTTTTTCCAGAACTTTGTCCCAACATTTGAAATATGCACGGATGTATCAAAAAGCTTTAAATCAGCGAAATATAAAATAATTTTTTACGAGCTGTAGTTTTAAATAATTTTATGTTGAGAATAGTTTTAACTTTACAAAAAATAGATTTTCTTTGTAGTTAGAAAACTTAAAAACTAAATAACATGAAAAAATACATTTGCACAGTTTGCGGTTATATTTACGACCCTGCAGAAGGCGATCCTGATAGTGGCATTGCTCCGGGGACACCCTTCGAACAAATCCCAGATGACTGGACCTGTCCTGTTTGCGGTGTAAGCAAAGAAGATTTTGAACCTTATGAAGAAGATTAAAAACATTTTTTGTATTTTAGACAGAGAAAAACTTTAAAAACTCAAAAATCATGAAAAAGTATCGTTGTGTCGTTTGTGGCTACATATACGACCCAGAAGTAGGTGACCCTGACAGCGGTATAGCACCTGGAACTCCTTTTGAAGAAATACCTGACGATTGGACATGCCCGGTTTGTGGCGTTAGCAAGGAGGATTTTGTACCCCTTGATGAGGAAACAAAGCTTGAGGTCAAAAAGACAGAAATTCTAAAAGAGCGAGAAGCTCAAGACCTTGATTACAATGAAATTGTTGAACGAGTTTATTCTGTAGGAGTTCAGCACTGGGACAGACGGCTTTTCGATGAGCTTATTCCACTTCCAGACGGGACAAGCTATAATGCTTACCTTATCGAAGGTTCAGAAAAAATAGCTTTGATAGATACCGTTGACCCTGAGGTGGCTGACCAGCTTTTCGACCATTTAGACAGGCTTGGTGTCGAGCGTATTGATTATATTATCTCAAATCATGCAGAGCAAGACCATTCAGGCGCTATTCCCATTTTGCTTGAGGAATTTCCTGATGCAAAGGTGGTTACTAATGCTAAAGCAAAGCAGATGCTACAGGATTTGCTAATGATTGAAGATGAGAAATTTATTGTGATAAAAGACGGTGATAAATTGTCATTAGGCGATAAGACTTTGCAATTTATTTTGACACCATGGGTTCATTGGCCTGAAACTATGAGTACTTATTTGATTGAGGATAAAATTCTGTTTTCTTGCGACTTTTTCGGTTCACATCGTGCCACAAGCCGTATTTTTGTCGAAGATGAGTACAAGGTCGTCGAAGATGCCAAGCGCTATTACGCAGAAATTATGATGCCTTTTAGAAAGCATATCAAGAAAAATATCGACAAAATCGAGCAATTAGAAATAAAATTTATAGCGCCAAGCCATGGTCCAGTTTATCCACGTCCAAAGCTGATAATTGACGCATACAAAGACTGGATTTCTGACAAAGTAAGCAACAAAATTTTGATTCCTTATATTTCTATGCACCATAGCACTGCAGAAATAGTCAATTTCTTAGTTGACGAATTTTCAATGCGTGGCATAAAGGTTATTCCGTTTAATTTGACTAAAACAGATTTAGGTCAGTTCGCCATTGAACTAGTCGATGCTGCGACTGTTATTTTTGCTTCGCCAATGGTCCTTGGTGGCGCACATCCAAAGATTGTAGCTGCGACATATCTGGTTAATGCTTTGCGTCCAAAAACTAAGTTTATAGGTATAGTTGGGTCTTATGGCTGGGGCGGAAAAATGGTCGATCAAATAAAGGGCTTGTTGTCCAACCTTCGTGCAGAATTTCTTGAACCTGTGCTTATCAAAGGTTTTCCTAAAGACGATGACTATGATAAATTAATCGATCTGGTTGATAAAGTACAGGATTTACATAAAACTTTAGAATAAGCATGAAGTCTGTTTTTGTTCGATAATTTGTTCGATTACCAAAAAGTTATTTAATACTTAACCAGGTTTGTTGCTTTACGTCTGTTAATGTGTAATTTTTAGCTGTTTGAATGAAAACGTCTGGACTCTGATGAGTCCAGCCGTTTTTTTATTCTCGAAAAATTTACTGGAATTTGGTTAAAAATAAGTGTTTTATATTTTGCGATTTGTAAAAGTTGACAGTTTGTTCAAATCATTTTGCGTATAGTTTTAAATTTTCGTGTTTATCAAAATATTCGTGCAAATAACTGATAAGTGATTGACAATAGAATGTTTATGGGTTAATTTTATGAAAAAAGCATGTATTATGAGACATTTTAAACTTTTTTTAATAATCCTGTTGCTTTTTAGTTTTTCGTTTGTTAAAGCACAGGGTATTGACGTAGTACAGCAGCCGTCAAACTTACCTAATGTCTGTATGAATAGCAATAATTTTTTCAAGGCAGTTTTCTATGTGTATGATACTACAATGGAATTTTATGTTGTATGGCAGGTTTCGTCAGATGGAGGACAGTCATGGCGGGATATTGGCGAAAATGAGGAACATTACCAGTACGACCCGTATGGAAGCGGAGGCCAGGGTAATTATTTCGAGTCGGTTTTAAATGTTTCGAATATAAATAATGACATTGATTCGACATTTTATCGTTGTATCGGCTTTCTGAGCGATCCTCAGGATCCGTCCATGACTTATGGTCAGGATACTACAATCATTGTATTTTTGTACATTGATCAGCAGCCACCGTCTTTTGAAGTAAATTATTCTTCAGCTGACTCTGCTCTAAAAGTTTATTTAAACAATCAAGGCGTATATTATTTACACCCAGCAGATTTTAACATACATAATTTGACAGATAATTGTTCAATTGCCGATACAGTATTTCATATTAGCGAATTAGGCGGACTGGAAAGACATAGTTTAACCTTAACATGTGGCGATACAAATGTTCATTCTCTGGATATAAGGGTTTATGATAATGCTGGAAATTATGCAGATCGTACAGTTTATTTCCGTGTATTTGACACGATAGCACCGGATTTTGACGTAGTGCCGACTTCTCCGGATAATCCGTATACAGTTTACCTGTCAGATTCGGGAGATGCTATGGTAACAGTTAATGACCAGTTGGTTAGCAATGTTTCGGATAATTGTTCGGTGTCTGATACAACTTTCGTCGGACCTGATGGTACAACGACGGATACAGCAGTATTTGATTGTGGCGATTTAACGGACCTGGACTCTGCGTATATCCGGGTTTACGATCAATATGGAAATTTTCGAGACAAAAAAATTTATTATCGAGTAGTTGATACTATTCCGCCACAATTTGACGTAGTAGAAACTACACCGGATAATCCGTACATAGTTTATTTGCCTGATTCTGGAGTTGTTTTCATTACTCCTAATAGCCAGTTGATTAGCAATGTTTCTGATAATTGTTCTGTTGAAGATACTGTATTCGTAGGACCTGATGGTACAACGACGGATACAGTGCGGTTTGATTGCGATGATGTAAATGAGCTGGATTCGGGTTATATACGGGTTTACGATGTGTCAGGTAATTATACAGACGAAAAAGTTTATGCTTTAGTTCTGGATACCAATTCGCCTGTAATTGAGTGTGCAGTAGATACTTTTGAAACCGCAGTTGATAATGATTTTGGGTATATTGTTCAAAGCTCAGATTTTGACCCACAGGTGAGTGGAACATGTTTTTACACATTAACCAATTCATTTAACGGAGATACAACTTTAATGAACGATACTATTCCGATAGGAACCACGCAAATAACCTGGACAGCTTCCAACTCTTATGGGACAAGTACATGTACTTCCGTGTTCATTATACATTCGTCAATCACCGGGGTTAAAAGCATAGAGAAGAGTATTCGTATTTATCCAAATCCATTTAACAATGAGCTTAATATTATGCTAAATAATGATATCGGACGAGTCAAAATTATTTTATTTAATTCGTCAGGAGAGACTTTAATGTATAAAAACTTGCATAAGAGTTTAAATAAATTAGATTTGCATGGAATACAACAAGGAATTTATATACTGAAAATTATAGAACCGTCTAAAACTATTACGTTTAAGTTGATAAAGAACTAAACCTTCTCCCCATCAAAATCCGCCTCATAGTGCGAAGGCTGCCCATTGGGCAGCCTTTTTTGCTGTCGATGTAAATAATGAATGTTTCTCTGTTTTTTTATATTTCTTAATAGATTTAGTCTTTTTTTTGAAGTAGTTTAAATTTTTAATTGTCTAAAATTGACTGAATGGTTAATTTTT
>WFZV01000010.1 GCA_015489395.1 Bacteroidales bacterium | reverse complement strand
GTTAAGCACTATCTGCTTGACCTTGAATACACAATCGTAAAAGAAGACCCTGAGCAGGGTGTATTTGTCATTGAGAAAGAAGAAGATTTGATCAAAAACATGGTAATTGCGATTGACGACACGTCTGTAATTATTGAGCAGCCGCTTTTCAAACTTCAGAAGGACGATCCTGAGGTTTTGAAAAAACTTCTGAGAAAAAACCGCGATTTAATCAGTGGCGCTCTGGCTCTTGATGACAACGATACTGTTATATACCGCGATACTTTGCAGGTTGAAAATCTGGATTTAAACGAGCTTGAAGCTTCAATCGACTCATTATCAATCCTTTTAGGCGAATCTGCTGACGAATTCATCAAATTTGCAAAGCCTGAATGAATTTTGTCATAAAGATTGATTATCAGACTCTTATTTTTCTCAATCGCTCACACAACCCACTTTTAGACCAGATAATGTGGCAGATAAGCGGCAATTTACTCTGGTTGCCGCTTTATCTTGTTATTTTATTTTTAGTGATAAAAAGCTATAAATCAAGCTCATGGCTTATTCTGCTGTGGATTATTCTTACTGTGGCAGTTTCAGATTTTACTTCTGTGCATTTGTTTAAAAATGTTTTTCATCGGCTACGGCCTTGCCACAACCAATTTTTGCATGTTTTCCTTCATTTAGTTCATAACCACTGCGGCGGCAATTACGGATTTATCTCTTCCCATGCTGCAAACACTTTCGCATTGGCAACAATTGTTTCGTTGGTTCTCAAAAGGCAATGGCTGTCAGCGACAATGTTTTTTTATGCTTCGATAGTCTCCATAAGTCGAATTTACCTTGGTGTCCACTACCCTACCGATGTCCTGGGCGGAATGATTTGGGGACTGTTTGTAGGTTTTTTAATGTTTAAAATTTTAACTTTAACACAAAAAACTATTAATTCAAGCCATGGACAAAGTTAGAATAGACAAATTTCTCTGGGCTGTACGACTTTTCAAAACCCGTTCGCAAGCAGCAGAAGCTTGCTCAAAAGGGCATGTATTGCTTAACGACCAACCAGCTAAACCTTCAAAAGACGTCAAAATAGGCGACATTATAGCTGTGAAAAACAAAGTTATCTTTCGAAAATACAAGGTTTTACAGCTTTTAGACAAGCGAGTAGGCGCTAAATTAGTTGAAAATTACATCCAGGAAATTACTTCACAAGACGATTTGATGAAACTTAAGCTTTACCAGGAATATCAACGTACAGCAGTACCACGCCGAACTGAAAAAGGACGTCCGACCAAAAAACAACGCCGTCAATTAGACAGATTTTTAGGCAAAGACTTATGATTTTTTCTCAAGCAGAGCCACGTTTTCAACATGATGCGTATGAGGAAACATATCGACTGGCTGGGTAACGATTAAATCATATTTATCCGAAAGCAGCTTTACATCTCTTGCCTGGGTAGCAGGATTGCAGCTAACATAAACAATCCGCTGGGGCGCTGCAAATTTTATAGCCTCAACAACAGATTTGTGCATACCTGCGCGCGGCGGGTCTAATATTATTACATCAGGCTTTCCGTTTTGCTGGATAAACTGCTGATTCATAACATCTTTGAGGTCACCGACAAAAAACTGCGCATTTTCAATGTGATTAAACCGTGCATTCTCGCGTGCGTCTTCGATTGCCTCTGCAATGTACTCAATACCAATTACTTTTCGAACATCCCGGGCAACGAATAATGCAATAGTACCTGTGCCAGTGTACAGGTCGTAAACCACCTCATTACCAGTAAGTTGAGCAAATTCTTTTGCCACTCGATAAAGCTTTAAAGCCTGACGTGTATTGGTCTGGAAAAACGATTTTGGATGGATACGGAACTTTAACCCGTCCAGGTCTTCGATTAAAAACTTTTCGCCCCAAAAATGCACTGGCGACAAATCAGCATAACTGTCGTTTTTCTTCTGGTTTAAAATGTAGTACAATGATAAAATTTGCGGGAAATTATCACGTAAACTTTCTAAAATAAAGGCTATATCATCAGGACGGTTCTGTGCGACCTGCAAAATGACCATAAATTGGCCGGATAGATTATTACGAATAATCAAATTTCGCAAAAATCCTGTGTGTTCACGTATATTGTAAAATTCATACCCACGCTCAAAAGCTAATTTTCGTACAAAATTACGAATGTGGTTCGACGGCTCGGGCTGAAGCCAACATTTTTGGATATCGACGACTTTATAAAAATTCAACGGAACATGAAAGCCCAAAGCAGGCAAGCTTCGTTCCTGTGTTTTACTCTTTTCTGTAAGCCAGCGATGAGCTGAAAACGTAAATTCTAATTTGTTTCGATAAAAATAAATATCATCCGACGGTAAAATAGGTCGAATCAACTTAGGACTGACACCTGCGATATGCTCAAAAGCTTCAACAACCTGGTTTTGCTTTGCTTCAAGCTGCTTTTCGTACTGTAAATTTTGCCAACGGCAGCCACCGCAGACGCCGAAATGCTGGCATTTCGGCGTCTGCCGATACGGACTTAATTGCTTAAAATTCAAAACTTTAGCCTCTAAATAATTCTTTTTCTTACGAACCACTAACAAATCGACAATATCCCCGGGAACAGCCCCCCTTATAAAAACTACAAGCCCATTTACACGGGCTAAAGCCTTTCCTTCTGCTGCTAATTTTTCAACTTTAACGTCGTGTATTTCAAAAGATTTAAACCTGCTCATTATTAAAATTTTCAACAAAAATAGCCGAATTTCAAAATCTTTAACCAAAAATCAAAATAAATCTTTACACCAAAATCAATCAATTTCACGAACATAAATCCGTCTGCGTTTGTGCTGAACCTTGTTTTTAAACTGTTTCCAGTTATTGAGCGATTCTTTATTAACCTCCAGAATGCCGTCAGTTTCAAGATACTTACCGCCCTGGGCAACAAAATCCAAAAGCATATCAGCTACAATCAATGCACCAGCACCAAAAATCCTAAACTTAGGATGCACAGCAGCCATGATAAATTCTAAAGTATCATTTTTTCCATACAATGCCCTGAGAATATGAAAAATTCCAAACGGAAACAATCTGCCTTTTGATTTCTGCAAAGCCTTGCTCAACGATGGAATTCCAATCACAAATCCAACAAATTCATCGTTCTTAAAAGCCACACGCAAATACTTTGGATTGAGCATGTCAATATACTTACGAGTATAATATTCCTGCAACTCCTCGTCTAAAGGTATTGCGTAAGGCACCTTGACAAAAGCATCGTTTAAAGTCTTATAAAATTTCTCCAGATATTGCTCTTTTGCTTGTTTAATTGACTTAAAATGAACCACTTTTATCTTAAACCGTTCCAAAATCTTAGGCACAGCTGTCTTAGCTTTGTTCACCTCTTCGTCAGAAATGGTGATACGAAATTCTATCCAATCATTCTCCTTGACAAATCCAACACGCTCAAAATGTTTCTGGTAATATTTCTTGTGAAAAACCGATAAAGTGGGCGACAAATATTCATGTCCCTGAACTAAAACACCTTGAGGCTCTAAATTGCTAAAGCTCAAAGGCCCATGCATTAATTCCATACCACGCTCCCGTCCGTACTTTTTTATCGTGTCTATCATTGCATCGAAAACCTCCTCATCATCAATAAATTCCGGTCGAATAATACGAACATACTTTTTCCCGGTTTTTTCATTATACGGATAACTGACAGCAGCACCAAAACGCCCTGCAACCTTACCATCTTTAAGGATAAGATAAAATTTGCCATCAAATTTACGTATAGCAGGATTCTTCTGCGGATCAAAATATTCTAATTCAGACTTACGGATAGGCGGCACCCAATTGGGTTCGTCTTTATACAATTTGTAAACAAAATCAACGGCTTTTTTAATATCTTTTTTAGTTTTTATCTCCCTGATTTCGACAGACATGACTCTAAAATTAGGATTATAGTGGATTGTAAAGATAAATACTTTAGTTTTGAGTGTGCAAATTTTTACATAATTTTAAAATCATAAAAAACTTTTGATAACAACAAATCGAGAAAAATGGACAAAAAGTTTACATGGGTGAAGACACACAAAGACATCGTCGAGTGGTTAAAGGATAAGCAAAGCAAGCAGCAGGAAATAATTGAGCTACTGAAACAGGCAGGAGTGAATGTTAAAGTCGATCGATTAACAAAGGATGGAGATTTTTTTGAAGTAGAAGAAATCGACCCTTTTACATTTTTCACTCAAATCTATAAGCACGGGGAGAAAAGCCTGAAAATTATACAGCAAATTGCACAAACTTTAAACGTAAATATTCCTCAAGACGTCGCGGGGATACCTTATATTTATCCCTTAGGGGCCTGGCTTTTCCCATTTAAATATGAAAGAAAAGATGAAGTAAACAGACTGTGGGATTTTTTCTTAAAAGCCATTGATAACCAGCTTACAGACAGAGATTTTGAGAAAATTCTTACAATAAAAAATATAGCAAAAACACGTTTGACAGAGGTGTTGTTTTTAATAAGACCAGATAAATATCTGCCCATAAATTCTCCTGTAATTAAATACCTTAACGAAGTTTTAGATATCAATACTGATTTTAAAACTTATACCGAATACTTACAAATCTTAAAGCAAGTGAAACAAAAAGACGCACGACCGCTTTACGAAATTTCAAATTACGCACATCACTACAGAGTTTTTGCCGAAGTAAAAGAACTATTCGACCCTAAAGTTTTTGAAAACTTCATAAAACTATTACGCAAGCTTTTTAAAGACTTGAAAATTACTAAAGGCGATCCCAAAGTAGACTTAATTGCAAGCAAAAGAGAAAAGAAATTTTACTGTAAAATAGGAAAAATTTATTGTTTATCTGCTTACACAGGTTCTAAAAGTTACTTCTATGGAGCTATTGCAACAGAAAATTTTTCTGAATACCCTCCTGATAAATTTGAAAAATATGGCTTTTATAACCTTGTAAAAACGACCAAACCTATTGAGCAAAATTGGGATAAAGTACTCGCAGCTGCACGTAATCTCTACGATAAAGTAAATCCAACTAAACACGATGACAACCATAACCCATATTTCGAAGACTTTATCTTTGAACAATTTCCAAACTCTCAAATCCAAACATCAATGAACACACAGATAAATTACCCTCTCAACCTTATCCTCTACGGACCTCCTGGAACTGGCAAAACATACAACACAGTAAAAATCGCAGCCGAGATCATCGAGAAACGGAGGATAAACGACTACAACGAAGCACGGCGGATTTTCAACGAACATCTTGGCGAGCGGATCCGGTTTATAACTTTTCACCAAAGTTATAGCTACCAGGACTTCGTACAGGGCATTAGACCAGACGTAGATAACACGAACTCTTTGACATTCAGACAAGAGGACGGCATCTTTATGCAAATCGCTATTGATGCACTGTTTGAATTCTACAAACAAGCAAAGAGAAAAAAGCAAACACAGGGCAAGCCAGACCCAGAAGAAGTTTATCTCGATTTTATTGAGTACCTAAAAACTAATAAGATCACTGAATTT
>WFZV01000009.1 GCA_015489395.1 Bacteroidales bacterium | reverse complement strand
TTCCTGGCTGGCATACTGTAACATACTTTGCTGTGGATAGCACCGAAAATGTTACGATCGACAAAATCACCAACAATTATTACCAATACCGCATGAAAGTTGACAAAATCTACGTTGACCTCAACGGACCTACGCTTAATTACAACATAGTGGGACCTCGTTTTACTCGTAATGACACTGTATTTATTTCGCCTAAAACAAAAATTTATCTCAAAGCCTATGACGCAGAATCCGGTGTTAAATCTATAGCTTATTTTATCGATGGTAAACCGCTCGAACATCCATACAAAGGACCATTTACTCTTGCTGACTTGAACTCCGGTTTGCACAAAATAACCATAGTTGGTTACGATAATGTCAATAACCGCAACATTAAACCTTTTGAAGTCTTCTTGGACAAAAATGCACCAAAAATCCTTTATAATTTCGACCTAATGGCTTTAGGTACACAAGACTCTCTGCCGGTTTATACGCAAAAAACTAAGCTATTCCTTAGTTTCGTTGATGATTTTACTGGTACAAGTAATATTTTTTATCGCTTAAATAATGGCAAGTTGACGCTATATAAAAATTACATTACAGGATTTCCAAAGGGCAAAAACACTGTGTTTGTTGAAGTTTACGATAAAGTGGGTAATAAAGCCACAAAAAAAATTGAATTTTACATACAGTAAAATGATTTATTAAACCGCACCATGTAAAAAACTTAGCTTTTAACAAACACACTTACGGCGCACCAAATGGTGCGCCGTAATGATTGCTACTTCATTGGCATAACGTTGTTATAAATTTGCGTCGATCCCCGTACACCCTGTAAAAACAAATAATTATCGTTCGAAAACCTTCTTACCAGAAAATAACCAGGGTTATTTCGATGTGTTTAACAGCCGGTCTAAAACATTTACGACATAATTTACATTGTTTATACGATGTAATTTGACTTTTCGACCATCAGTCAAGGTAATTTTCAGTCCATATTCAATAAAATTGGGCGTTTGCGACTCAAAGACTTTATATTTAGCTATTTGCTCGAGTGGGTATGTCTCTTTGATATGACGACGGAAATTTTGGGACGGCTCTAAAACGTAAATATTCTTATCAGTTAGCATAAAATACAATTTTTGCAAAATCTCCATTCCGCCTGGCATCGTCGATGTGATTGTGTCGTAAATATACTGCTCGTCGGGTTGTAAGTAAGATGGCTTTTTAACTGGAGCTTGAGTTTGCTCAATTGCTGGTATCAGTATAGACAGCGGTGTTTTTATCTCGTCTATTGATGCAGCAAAGTCTTCAGCTGTTAGATCGAGTTGCTTCTGGTCAAACGCCAGATATAAGGCTATTTTGATATCAGTTTTGTAAAAAGCATCAAAATCTCTAAGTTTAGTAATATCATAAGTTTCTGTCAGATGCATTTGATTTTTTTCGAAAGAGAAAAACATAATCTGTTTATCAGTTATTCGCATTGCACCATTTGATGTACCAATTTGTAAAACAAGGCGTTGGTCTTGCATGTATTGAGGTTTAGCTTTTGGATTCGCCGAATAAACAGCATTTAACATATCAGTCAAAGATTGATAAAAATCGTTTAAATAAACACCAGAAACAGTGATTTTTTCCTGCTTTCCTCGATAGTAAAACACAATTCGTTGTTGGCTAACTGAAAGCAATTTAACCCTGAATATATCAAAATCAGAAATTTCCGAGAGATTATACTCAAATTTTAACCTCGGCTTACCAAACAGAGAAGTAGCGAAAACTAAAAATCTATTGGAACGGGTAAAAACAAAAAGTCCTCGACCTGCGTTGCTGCTTTGACCAGAAAAAACAGCAATAAATTCCTCGGCAGGCAAGACTTTTGCCAGATTCTTTTTAATACTCGCATTTGTAAAAAGCATAATTTTCAGCTTTATATTTATCTAATGTTACAACTAAATTTTGGATAGTTCGAATATTTTTTGATTAACAACAAAAAGGAGGGTATAAATAGCAAAAAAGGGTTGTCTACATGACTTTATTAACCTAAAAGTCAATTTTTTAAGACAACCCTATTTACGAAAAAAGAAAAAATATTAATGTACGTGACCGTGAGCCAATTCTTCTGCTGTTGCATCTCGCACATCAATGATTTTACCAGTAAAATACAGGTCTTTTCCAGCCATTGGATGATTAAAATCCATTGTTACAGAATTCTGATTAATTTTAACGATTTCGCCATAATACTGATTACCAGACATATCCTGCAAAGGTAAGACATTACCAACTTTAAGTAAATCCTGACGCAATTTACCATTTTCGTCTTGAAAAGCCTGCATAGGAATATCAAAAACATTTTCTTCGCTACGTTGTCCGTAAGCATCATTAGCTTCTAATTTGAATTCGAAAGTATCGCCCGGTTCAAGTCCTTCGATATTAGCCTCAAAAGCCGGCAACATCATGCCAATGCCAAAAATAAACTGCAGTGGCTCTTGCTCATTTGCAGCTTCAACAATAACACCGTCGAAGCCGTCAGTACGTAAGACATAAGTTAAAGAAACTACTTTTTTAGGTTCAATTTTCATAATAAAAAGTTTTAGTTTGATTAAAGAGGATTATAATGTTACAAAGCTACGCATTTTAAACTTAAAACCTCGAAGTTTTTGCAAAGATTTTATTAAAAATACGTAAAATTTATTCTTTGAATTCTTCTAAAAACTCAGTCGGCAGCTGCATTTGCTCAATAATTTTATGAAACCCTTCGAAACATTTTAAAGTTATCAACGCATCCTCCAGAGCATCGTGCTTATCAGTTTGACGCTCAATTCCAAAAAAATCAGCTATAGCATCCAGGCTATATCTGCGTGGAACGTTCTTTATACCATTATTTTTCAAAACTTTAAACACTATGTACGAATAATTTGTTAAATCCAACAATCGGTAAGCAAACGGCCAATTGATTTTATGTTTAAAATATTTAGCTCGCAAAAAACTTATATCATTATAAACGCTCTGCCCCGCAATAATAATACTTCGAACAGCCTGAGCCGAACGAGCATTGAGCGATTTTTTAACCCAATCAACCAGATCTTCTAAAACTTCATAAGTCGTTGGCGCATCGTATAAATCATGAATCGTTATGCCATGAATATCCTCAGCATAAACCGATAAAGCTTCGTCATTATCCGGGTAAACCAGAGTACTATAACGCGCTATCTCCTGCCAATACTTATTTGCTAAGACAGCGCCTATTTGTATGAAATCATGAAACTCAGGGTCAGGACCTGTCATTTCCAGATCAATAACCAGATAAGCCATGGCGAGAACTGTTAAATTTAGGTTTATAAAATTAAATTTTTTTACTGTCGAAAACAAAATATGAGTTTACACCAAACGAAAATTTATTATAATACGCTTATTTTTAAATGTTTTGCAAACGAAACTACCCAACAAAAATCAATACCCGTCTAAAACAAAAAGCGAGGCTGCGCTGCAGCCTCGCTTATCAAACAAACATCCTGTCAATATAATCTTAGTTCTGTATCTTTACGAATTTTCTTAAAATTTCTTTTTGACCGTCATTGAACTTAATGGTATAAACTCCTGCCCCCAAATCAGCAATATTAATCGAACGAGAAGAAATATCTAAATGTCCCTGTTTAACTAATTGACCAGTCAGATTGTAAATAGCAAATTCAACATTATAATTTTCTGGTACATTAACAAACAAAACTTTACGAACAGGGTTAGGATAAACTGTTAATAAATTAATTTTATCGTTACCAAGAGGTTTAGCATTCGAAACAGCAAAACCTTGATTGTTCGCTGCAAAACCTTGATTCGATATAACGACAGCATAATCTTCAACCTCGCCATAAGAGAAAACTTCGCAAGGTGTCTGGGCCGAATTATATTTCATAGACACGCGCAGACGTGTTGTACCTAAACTGGCATCTGTAGGAACTGTAAAATCTGCATACAATTCACCATCGCTACTTGATGAACCAGATGCAACTAATTCTCCACTATCTTCGAAATCACCATCACGGTTAAAATCAAAGTATATAGCCCAATATTCTGTATAACTGTAACTGGCAAAACCTGCACTAACGTAAATTCTATATTGCTGTCCAGGGACTAATGTAGTCGATAAATCAGTGTTATCAGCATAACCACCATCGCTACCAGAAGTGTGGTCTATATCACCCAATCTAACTAAATCAATCCATTCATAATTAGCATTTTCTCCGTAAGACTGGCAATAACCTGTTGGCATAGGACCTGGCTGGTTATTATTATCTGACTGAGTAGTTACTGTGACCGTATTACTTGGATCAGACAATTGATTAGCATCATCATAAGCTTTTACATAGAAAGAATAAGTTGTCGAAGGTGTTAAATTATTTACAGTATAAGTAGTAGCTGTAGTGGAAGCCAGGTAAGCATCGTTTTCGTAAATCTTGTAACCAGCAACTTGATGATCGTCTGTTGCCCCTGACCAGCTTAATGTTACTGAATTTGAAGTAACGTTAGAGTAAGAAAGTGTTGGTGCTGTAGGAGGATTATCAACAGCTGAACCTGATATATTTACAGTGTAATCTTCAACTTCGCCGTAATCAAAAGTTTCACATGGAGAAGGTGCAGCATTCCATTTCATAGAAACTCGCATACGTGTAGATTCTTCGCCAATATTATTTGGTACTGTAAAACTACCAGAAATTGTACTTTGAGTTGCACCAGGATCAAAGACTAATTCGCCGGGATCGTCAAAATCCCCATCATGGTTGTAATCAATCCATATACGGAAATATTCATTGTATGCACTACCAGAGAAACCAGGTGTTAATGCAACATTAACAGTCTGTCCAGGACTTAAATTAATAATTTTTCCAGTGAAATCTTGATAACCTGCTCCATTAGAAGAGTTCGTAAAATCTCCAACCTGTACTTTAGCAATCCATTCATACTGAACACTATTTCCCCTTGACTGGCAATAAGCAACTTGCCCATAAGCAGGTCCAACACCTATTGCATAAAAAGCGTTTGTAGTTGTCTTAACTTCCTGTGAACCGTCGCCATACAAATCTTTAGCAGCCTGAATACAGTAATTCCTCATATCAGAATAATTGGTATTGTTGGTTAAATAGTATGCTTCTGCACGATAAATTATTTTTTGAGCTTTATCTATACCGATTCCGGTAACGCTATAAGAATTTCCTAAATCGTTAGTTCCAGAACCACCCTCGCTCATTAAATAATAAGCATAAGACATTGGTCCCATGTTAGTATGAACTCCACCATTATCACTCGTTCCTGTGTACCAATACTCTCCACCATAGGTATCAGGCAAACCTTTGGCTTTAGGATTTGACAGGTCGCGCAGACCAGGATAAGACTGATCTGAGCGACGATCAATATCTTCGCCCATTACCCAGGTCTCTTTATCTGGCGCAGCGTAATGTTCTACACTGCATCCCCAGATATCAGACAATGCTTCATTTAAAGCGCCAGATTCATCTTGATATGTCAAATCTGCAGTATATTGGCAAACAGCATGTCCAATTTCATGAGCAACAACGTCCAGTGAAGTTAATGCATCGAAATATGTATCACTACCATCTCCGTAAGTCATTACAGAACCATTCCAATAAGCATTATCATAGTTTGTGCTGTAATGGACGTAATTTTTAATTGCTCCGTTATTATTGTCAAAACTTTTACGTCCGTGAACGTTTTTCCAGTAATCATAAACCATCTCGCCAGCCCAGTGTGCGTCTAAAGCTGCGTCGTCTTTGTAACTATTATGATATTCTGCAGATGTCCAATTATTGTCATTATCGTAAAAATCTGTAGCACTGTTATAATCTGTACCACGGTGCATATTGTATGTAAACACACCATTACCACGCGTCAAATCATGCAATACATATTGCCCATTAACATAATCAGTAATAATTGTGCGCTGTCCACTATAACGTGTGTCGGCTGTACCTGTTGATTTAGAATTTAATGTTTTGGTTAAAGTTGCAGTAGTTGTCTGTCCTGTGATATTGAATAATTTTTGTAAAGTTTTTATTCTGTCTTTGTTAGGTTTATAAAAATCTATGATTTGATTTTTAAATAAAATCTTTCCTGTATTTGCGTCAACATATACGTATTGTCTGCTGAGTGGCTCTACCGCATAAATATCTAATTTGTATGCTAAACGTAATTTATTAAAAGTTTTACGATGGGTAGGATTTAAATCCCGAACTATAACAAGCTGTGGATTAGGTCCATTATAACCAGGTACGCCACTTGTTTGCCAGGCATATTTGGTTGCATTAATATACTTAATCGCAATGTCAAGAGCCTGAGATGCTGTTATTTGAGGTTTAATGTTAAAATTGTCTATTGGTTCGTAATCGCCGTTTATCGATTTGATTTTTCCATTTTGCACATGAACGTAATAATGTCCGAATTCAACTTTGATGCCTTTGTAATACTCCTGAAACCTCAACAATTGACCAAAAACAGGATCATTTTCTTGCTTATATAATCTAAAATCAACCTCAGCTGGTGCATTAAGCTGCTGTTTGAGCAATGTAACCGCTTTGGTAGCTGGCACGGATTTGCTCAAATCAAATTCTACGTACTTTGGGACCTGGTCTGAATTGTCAAGAACCAGTCTCTTTACTGTTTGTGAATAAGAAAACAAAACGAAAAAAACAAAACTTACCAACAATAAAAACCGCCTCATAATACTATGGTTTTAGATTTTTTACAGAGCTTAAAGA
>WFZV01000008.1 GCA_015489395.1 Bacteroidales bacterium | reverse complement strand
TTCCAATGCCGCTTATGTGATGTCGCAAGGTTTTAAAAACGGTTTGAATTACAGGTGGTTATTGTCAGCGACTAAAAAATTAACAAAATTTATGAATTTCAGAATGGAATACAGCGGAAGATACTCTGAAAACGGGCGTATGATACATACGGGGAGTGTCGGTCTTGTTGCTTATTTCTGAAAAAATATTATTTTTGCAAATAATGAAAAAAATTTTTTTATGGATAAAAATTTTTACTGCGTAATAATGGCAGGCGGTGTTGGAAGCCGTTTTTGGCCATTGAGCAGACAGAAGCACCCGAAACAGTTTTTAGATATTTTGGGAACAGGTAGGACACTGTTGCAAATGACTTTTGACAGGTTTAAAGATATTTGTCCTACGGAGAATTTTTTAGTTGTAACAAGTCAGGAATATGTTGATAAAGTCAAGGAACAACTTCCTGAAATTCCTGTTGACAATATACTCGGCGAACCTGCAAGGCGAAATACAGCACCTTGTGCCGCTTACGCCGCTTTTAAAATTAAAAAGAAAAATCCCGGGGCAACTATGGTTGTCACACCTGCCGACCATTTTATCGTAGATACAAGTAAGTTTGGTAAAGTAGTGCAGGAAGCTATGGATTTTGCAAAAGACAGGATAGCTTTGGTCACAATAGGAATAAAACCTACACGCCCCGAAACAGGATATGGCTATATTCAGATGTGCGGAGATTGTGACTCTACTAACGGTATAGTTCCTGTCAGGACATTCACGGAAAAGCCTGATTATGAAATGGCAAAAGTTTTCATAGAGAACGGCGAATTTTTGTGGAACTCGGGGATTTTTATCTGGTCTGTGAAGTCGATAATGCGTGCTATTGAAGAATATATGCCCGAGATGTTCAGTCTTTTCGACGATTTGTCTAAATATTACACGGAAAACGAAAAAAGTTTTATCGAAGATGTTTATACAAAAGTCAAAGCCACATCAATTGACTACGGAATAATGGAGCAGGCATCGGATGTTTATGTATATCCCGCAGATTTTGGTTGGTCTGACTTGGGAACTTGGGGGTCTTTGTATGAATATTCGGCAAAAGATGAGAATAGAAATGCCGTTTCAGGTAATTTGGTGAGATTATTTAATTCTAAAAATTCAATAGTTAAAATGCCTGACGGCAAACTCGTTGTTCTTAACGGGGTTAGCGACCTGATTGTTGCCGAGTATGATGGTATGATACTAATCAGTGCCAAAAACGAAGAGCAAAAAATCCGTCAAGTTATCAATGAAATAAAACTCGAATTTGGAGAAAAATACGTTTAATAATTGTTGGTTAATATCTGGTATTTCTTGATATACTTAACGTCCGACAAAAATAATAAAATAAATTCTGTAGGAATGAGCAAAGGTAATCCCCCTGTGTCCTACTTCACCAAGCAGGAGGGGAAGGGAACGTTGTATAGAAACGCACAGAAAAACATCATATCCGATATTTTTCTCTGTGCCTTACTCTGTGCAACTCTGTGGTTCAACAAAAAAACATCATATCCGATAATTTTTTTAAGCCTTGTAAAAAGGGCTTTTTTTAATATAGAAAAAACCACAGAGTAACACAGAGTTAATTTTCACAGAGTAACACAGAGTTTTAAATTTTTAAACTTAATATAATGGAACTAAACGATTTAACTGCAACAATCTTGAAATGTGCTTATACCGTTCATTCAGCCTTAGGTCCCGGATTATTAGAAAATGCTTACGAAGAATGTTTGTTTTATGAGTTAAAACAAGCAGGCTTAAATGTAGAAAGGCAAAAGGCTTTACCGCTTGTTTACAAGGAAGTAAAACTTGATGCCGGTTATAGAGTTGATTTATTGGTAGAAAATAAAATCGTAATCGAATTAAAGTCAGTCGAAACTTTAAATGATGTTCACATTGCACAGGTGCTAACTTATTTAAAATTATCTAATTGCAAAATTGGCCTATTGATAAATTTTAATGTAAAATCACTAAAAAATGGAATTAAAAGACTAATATTGTAAAAAACTCTGCGAAACTCTGTGCTTTACTCTGTGCAACTCTGTGGTTCAACAAAAAAACATCAGATCCGATATTTTTTCTCTGTGAAACTCTGTGCCTTACTCTGTGTAACTCTGTGGT
>WFZV01000007.1 GCA_015489395.1 Bacteroidales bacterium | reverse complement strand
GAAAAGGCATTTGCCTGTTAATGACCCAGTCTAAAACATGTAAAATCGCAGCAGCTAAATCCCCTGCATAAGTTGGTGTGCCAATCTGGTCATAAACAACAGTTATAGTCTCACGTTCCCGGGCTAATCGCAGCATCGTTTTGACAAAATTGTTGCCATAATGTGAATAAAGCCATGAAGTACGAATTACCATGCCACCGTGGTAATTTAAAACGAATTGTTCGCCTTTTGCTTTGCTCTTTCCGTAAATAGAAAGCGGATTTACAGGGTCAATTTCTGTATATGGCTGGCATTTGCGTCCGTCAAAAACATAGTCTGTTGAAATATGAATAATTTTCGTACCAACCCATTCGGCTGCCTGCACCATGTTAAATACAGCGTCGGCATTTAGCGCAAAAGCTTTGTCAGGCTCAGATTCAGCTTTATCTACAGCTGTATATGCAGCAAAATTCAAGATATAGTCAAATGACTCAAATCGAATATAATCAGCGACTTTGGGCAAATCTAACAAATCCAGGTGCCTGGTAGATGAATAAATAAATTGCCAGGGCAAATCCTTGGCTAATTGCATAAATTCCTGTCCCAACTGACCAGTGGCGCCAGTGACTAAAATCTTCATTATTCGAATATTTTTGCTTTTTCCAAAGATGGTAAATTTCTATCTTTTTGCGAAACTATAGCTTTAGTTTTCGGTATGCCCCAATCAATGTTCAACTGTTCATCAAAAACATTAATGCCTCCTTCAGCCTCAGGATGGTAAAATTCGTCGGTTTTGTAAAAAACAATAGCTTCTTTGGACAGGACAGAATAGCCGTGCGCAAAACCATGCGGTATAAATAGCTGCAAAAAATTCTCGTCACTTAACTCAATGGCAAAATATTGACCAAAAGTAGGAGAGTTTTTACGTATATCCACTGCCACATCGATAATTTTTCCTTTAATCGCACGTACCAACTTTGCCTGTGCGTATGGCGGCAACTGATAATGTAAGCCGCGAATTACTCCATATTTAGACTTAGCTTGATTGTCTTGAACAAACTCAACCTCAATGCCCAATTCGCTAAAATCACGGGCATTGTAACTTTCCATAAAATATCCACGATCATCTCCAAAAACCCTGGGCTGCAAAAGCAGCAAACCGGGTAAAGGTTCAGCTATTATTTGAAACTTGCTCATGACTTACGAATTTATTTTTAAACAAAAGTAAACCTAAAGTCCCAATAAAAATAGAACTATCTGCGATATTAAAAATTGGCCTAAAAAACTCGAAAACATGGCCGCCAAATTGCGGAACCCACGACGGTATGTAGCAACGACAAAGCGGGAAATATAACATATCAACCACATTCCCCATCAAAAACTTTCCATAACCATGGCCAAATGGCACAAAATGCGCTGGCTGAAAACCTACCCCATAGTACGGACTATTGGTGAAAATTAAACCGTAAAACATACTGTCAATCAAATTGCCCATTGCTCCCGCGATAATCATTGACATGAAAATTGTAAATCCCAGCCTGTACCGCTTAGCATATTTAATCAGAATCACCACTAAAACAATTATCAAAATCAACCGCAACAATGATAAAATCAATTTACCGCTATTACCAGGGAAGGACAGACCAAAAGCCATACCTGGATTTTCGATAAAATGGATTCTAAACCAGCTAATGGGCCAATCCCAATGCAAATAACTATCTTCGTTGAGCAACATGTGCGTTTTCACCCAAATCTTTAAACTCTGGTCCAATAAAAGCACAAAAAAAATTATGCCCAACGATACCCATAAATGCTTTTTAGACATACGTAAGACATTTTTCGATAAAACATACCCCAAAAATAGACAAATAGTTCGAAGCGCAAAACTTCGAACTATTTGTCATAGCAAACTTAAAGCTCAATCGCCATAAACATTGCGATTTTTCTTTGCCTCGATACTCAAAGTAGCATGCGGAACAGCACGCAGACGTTCCTTGGAAATCAACTTACCTGTTTTTCGGCAAATACCATAAGTCTTGTTCTTAATCCTGACCAAAGCAGCTTCTAATTTACGGATATACTCAAGCTGGCGTTGCGCTAACATTGCTGCTTCTTCGCGGCTTATGCCAATATAATCCTCGTCAATACCCTTAAATACAAAGCCGTCGTCTTCTGTAATGTTCTCTTGCTCGCGATTCAAGATGTTTAAATACATTTGGTAATTTTTGCGTGCTGTCTCCAATTTCTCAAGAATCAATTGACGAAACTCCTCAAGTTCCTCGTCTGAATATCTTGTTTTTTCCTGTTCTGCCATTTTTTTGAAGTTTTTAAATTACAACTGAAAAGCCATAGCCAAAATTGTACCGTAATTAATTTAATTTTTTTCTATCTGGATAAAAATCGGCTCGTCGTAAACATCAGTGTCTTTTTTAAACAAGCCGTCTATAGGCTTATCGACCAAAACAATCTCATTTGCCAGAGTCTGCGATTTGATGTAATCAGCGAAGTTTTGAACTGCTTTAGCGATAAAATCTTTGTTTTGAACATAAACTTTTATCCTGTCAGTTAAATTAAGGTCTAATTCCTTGCGCAAATTCTGAATACGATTAACCAATTCGCGGGCAATACCTTCCTGCCGTAGCTGTTCGGTTATCGTAATATCAAGAGCCACAGTATATTTATCTTCTGTTTTAACCAACCAGCCCGGCATATCTTCAGTAATAATTTCGACCTGGTCTAATGTCAGTTCAATTTCGTTTCCTTCAATGTCAAGCGTCCATTTGCCTTGCTTCTCGAACTGTGTAATTTCTTCCTGTGTCATATTGTTTAAAGCCTGGGCAACCGGCTTCATGAGCTTACCTAATTTTTTACCCAAAACCTTGTAATTAGGCTTTATCTTTTTAACCACAACGCCTGAAGTATCTTTGATAAACTCAATGTCTTTCACGTTAACTTCGCTGAGAATAATATCCTTAACTGCTGCGACTTGTTGTTCGATTTTTTCGTCAATAACAGGAATTAAGATTTTTGCCAGAGGTTGACGAACTTTAATTTTAGCCTGACGGCGCAAAGACAGTACCATAGACGATATTTTCTGAGCAATAGCCATTTTCTCCTCTAAATCACTGTCAATCTGCGACTCGTCAGCTACAGGAAAATCTAACAAATGCACTGATTCTGCTTTACGGCGCTGTGTTACGCTGTTCAGGTCTAAATAGAGCCGTTCAGCATAAAACGGTGCAATAGGCGCCATTAAAATAGCTACTGTCTCCAAAGCCTGGTAAAGTGTCTGATATGCTGATATTTTATCTTTGTCATACTCTCCACCCCAATAACGTTTACGGTTCAATCGTACATACCAGTTACTAAGGTCATCGATAACAAATTTTTGTATTGCACGTGCAGCACGGGTTGGATCGTAATTATCAAGGCTTTCTTTAACCTTAATAATCAACGAATTAAGCAACGATAAAATCCAACGGTCAAATTCAGGACGCTGATGATATGGAATATCATCTTCTTCGTACTTAAATCCATCAATATTTGCATACAGCGCAAAGAAATTGTAAGTATTGTACAATGTTCCGAAAAATTTACGAATCACCTCTTCAACGCCCTTAATATCAAACTTCAGATTTTCCCATGGCGGTGAAACCGACATCATGTACCAACGAATCGAATCAGCCCCGTATTTCTCAATAGCCCAGAATGGGTCAATAACATTGCCCTTGTGCTTGGACATTTTTTCTCCTTTGGCGTCAAGCACCAGGCCATTGGAAACCACGTTTTTATACGCAACACTGTCGAACAACATCACCGCCAAGGCATGCAAAGTATAAAACCAACCGCGGGTCTGGTCAACCCCTTCTGCGATGAAATCTGCTGGAAAATATCTGCGGAATTTATCTTGATTTTCGAAAGGATAATGGAACTGTGCAAAAGGCATAGCGCCTGAGTCGAACCATACATCAATAGTAAATGACTCCCAATACATTGGCTTTCCCGAATCAGAAACCAGGACTATACGGTCAACATACGGACGGTGTATGTCGATATTCTCATAATTTTCGTCGCTCATATCACCAGGGACAAAGTCAGGGTAAATATTTTCTTGCATAACGCCAGCCTCGACAGCTTTGTTAATTTCTTTGATCAGTTGCTCGTAGCTGCCGATAACCTTAACTTCTTTTTTGTCTTCTGTCATCCAGACATTAAGCGGAGTACCCCAGAAACGCGTACGTGATAAATTCCAGTCAACCAGATTTTTAAGCCACTCGCCAAAACGACCGTAGCCAGTAGCAGGTGGTTGCCAGTTTATTGTTTGGTTCAAGGCAACCATGCGTTCCTTGTTGTCCGATGTTCTGATAAACCATGCTTCGATTGGGTAATACAGGATTGGCTTGTCGGTTCGCCAGCAGTGCGGATATGAGTGAATATGTTTTTCGGTTTTGAAAAGCTTGCCTTCTTTCTTGAGTTTGACAACAATGTCAATGTTAACGTTGTATTTATCAGAAATTTTTTCAGCTTCTTTGTCAAATTGTTTTTGTTTAATCTCGCCGCGGTCCAATTTTTCCTGGAGCAATTGCATTTCGCGGTCGTAATCTGGCTCATATTCAGGACGAACGAAACGTCCGCTAAATTCGCCAACTCCATCGACGAATTTTCCTCGTTCGTTAACCAGAGTCAAAGCTCCAATACCATGTTGCTTTGCCACGCGCATGTCGTCAGCACCAAAACTTGGTGCAATGTGAACAATACCAGTTCCTTCGTCTGTCGAAACAAAATCCCCTGTAATTACCTTAAATGCGTCGCCTTCTTCTGGTTGTTTGTAAGGCAAAAGCTGTTCGTAACGAACGCCTAAAAGGTCTTTACCCTTAAATTCGTCTAAAACCCGCCATGGCAAGATTTTATCGCCAGGTTTATACTCCATAGGAGCGTCTTTGCCCTCGGGTTTGAAGAAATTACCTGCCAGGTCTTTTGCTAAAATAACAGTTACAGGTTCGCCTGTATATGGGTTAAATGTACGGATTTTCTGGTAAGTAATATTCGGACCAACTGCAAGAGCTGTATTTGATAACAGCGTCCAGGGCGTTGTCGTCCAGGCAAGGATGTATAAATCAGTATCAACGTCTTTAAACAAAAATTGGCTTTTGTCATCACGAATCACTTTAAACATCGCAACGCCAGTCACGTCCTTAATATCGCGATAACATCCCGGAAGATTAAGCTCGTGCGAACTCAGCGCTGTACCTGCTGCAGGAGAAAACGGCTGAATAGAGTATCCCTTATAAAGCAAGCCTTTGTCGTACAATTCTTTAAGCGCCCACCAGAGCGATTCCATGTATTTTGGGTCATAAGTAATATAAGGATGTTCGAGGTCAATCCAATAGCCCATTATTTCTGTAATCTGCTCCCATTCTGCCTTGTATTGCATTACGGTTTTCTTGCACTGCTTGTTATATTCCTCGATTGATATTTTTTTACCAATTTCGTAGCGGTTTACGCCTAAAATTTTCTCAACCTGCAATTCTACAGGCAAGCCGTGTGTGTCCCAACCAGCTTTACGTTCAACGTAATAGCCTTCCATGGTTTTAAAACGGCAGAAAAGGTCCTTGACTGTACGGGCTAAAACGTGATGAATACCGGGTTTGCCATTTGCAGAAGGAGGTCCTTCGTAAAAAACAAAAGGCTCGTTGTTTTCGCGTTGTTGCAGGCTTTTATGAAATATGTTATTTTCTTTCCAGAACTTTAAAATCTCTTGATTTACCTTTGGTAGGTTAAATTGCTTATACTCAGCAAATTTCATTTTACTATTTTTTTAATCATCGGTTTCAAATGCTGCAAAGATAAACTTTTTTGATTGTTTGGCAAATGTTTTTGAATTAATGTTTTATGATAATGATTAAACAAAATGTTTATGGCGTTTGGCTAATTAATCGATCGACAATACGGTAAACTTTTGGACTATTCCAGCGTTTGCTGCGATGTGCTTCTATCACTACCCTGCCCTGGCGGTCGATTAAATAACTCGATGGAATGGAACTATGTTCAAGCCGTCCTGAAGGACTAAAAATCATTCGATAAACAGGCAAATTAAACCCTCGTTTTTGCATAAAAGTCTTTGTTTGTTCAAAATCCTGGTCTGTAACGAACAAAAACACAATATCAGGATTATCTTTATAATGGTTGTAAAACTCTTGCAATGCTGGCATTTCAGCTAAACACGGGCCACACCACGTTGCCCAAAAATTTATAAAAATCACTTTACCCCGGTACTCAGACAGGTAATGCTTTTTTCCAGAGCAATCCACTACAAACCACTGCCAATCAGCATTAGACAAAGGCTCTACGACACGCTTTTCAGACGGCGACAGCATAACAATCCGCTGAGTATGCTCCATAAGCCAACGACGACTCGACGGAATTATTAGTGCTATCAACAAAGCATAAAATAGCAAATCAGAAATACGCTTGCCCCAGCTGGCATTTTTGTAATGCTCAACGATTCTTTTAATCAAATCCATCTTTCGTAGTTTAAAAAGTTTTAGTTTCAAATAGGTTACAGCACAAAATAACATAAAAATTTCGTAACCTGTGCGATAAATTTTTATAAACGGCAAGTCTGTAAAAACAAACGCAAAGGAAAGTTTATTCAATCTCAAAAAACCTGGCCCAAATACACGGCACCGCTGCTTGTGCTATGTTTAGCTCCAGTGATTTGTTTATCGATGTTCAATTTTTTTTCGTACCTCAATAAGCCCAACAAAGCAAATACCAA
The DNA here is from genome assembly GCA_015489395.1 of Bacteroidales bacterium. Classification (GTDB taxonomy): domain Bacteria; phylum Bacteroidota; class Bacteroidia; order Bacteroidales; family S143-33; genus S143-33. Next base: position 8,713 of record WFZV01000007.1, on the reverse strand, counting down.
CGCTTCTTTGTAGTCAATCAAAATTTCGTCTGGTATTTCGATTTTGACTTTATCGTCTACTTTCTGGCTAATAAGCTCCATCAGAAACTTATTTTTCGCACCTCCGCCAGTGACCAGTACGCGTCCTGTATAACGATTTAAAACCTGTGAAATTTTAATGGCAATGTGTTCGTAAACAGTTCTAAGTTTGTCCAGAACTGGTATTTTATAGCGTTCTAATTGGTCTAAAAAGACCTGGTCAAACCAGTGGGCAGAAAGGCTCTTCGGCGGCGGCGAATTATAATATTCCAGCTGGTTAAGCGCATCAAGGAGCGGAGAGTAAATATTGCCTTTTCGTCCCAGATTACCGTCTTTGTCGTACTCCATTCCTAATTTTCGTGCAAAATAGTTCAAAGCAAAATTAACTGGACAAATGTCAAATGCCAGGAAAGGCTTTTGAACAGTAATATTTGAAAATCCGCCTAAATTTAACAGCAAATCGTAATCAGCGAACAATAGTTTATCGCCCATAGGCACTAAAGGCGCACCTTGCCCGCCCAACGCAATATCCTGCGAGCGAAAATCACTTACTACAGTAATGCCTGTAATGGCACTTATCGCAGCGCCATCGCCGATTTGAAAGTTAATCCCTGCTTCGGGATAATGAAAAACAGTATGTCCGTGAGAAGAAATTAAGTCAGGTTTGGCTAAGCCGTTAGATTTTATAAATTCTAAAATTTTTTTGCCTATAAATTCGCCGTATTCTTTATGCAAACGTATCAGTTCCAGTGCGTTCAAATGTCTGGCATTACGAAGGCTTTTTGCAAGGTCTCGTGGATATGGGACTGTAACCGCTTTTTGGATTTCATATTTCCATTTGCCACGGTCATATTTAAATTCGCAGTATGCAAGGTCGAGTCCGTCCAAAGACGAGCCAGACATTACGCCAATAACATTGGTTTTTGGAACACTGTATTCATTATCGTTCATCTTTTTAGCTTTAGCACACATTTGCAAGTTGTTCCTTTATTTTTTCAAGGTTGTCCTTCATTTGTACCACAAGCTGCTGTATGTTGAAATCATTTGATTTGACGCCAAGAGTATTAATTTCTCGTCCCATTTCCTGTGCAATGAAAGTCAAAGTTTTACCAACAGGCTGTCCGTCAGCTTTGTCCAGTGTTTCGAGAAAATATTTGATATGGTTTTTCAGTCTAACCTGTTCTTCGTTGATATCGTATTTATCGAGAAAATAAAGCAGTTCCTGTTCAAAACGCTGTTTGTCCACCTCGACTTTAAGTTGTTCAAGTGCAGAGAGCAGGCGTTGTTTGTAGTTTTCCAACCTTTGCTTTTCGTAATTTGGTATCTGGTTTAAAGCCTGTGAAATGTTTTCGATTTTTTCGCGCAAATCTTTTTCCATTGCTTCACCCTCCTGACGGCGGAATTCGATTAATTGTTCGACAGCAGATTGTACAGTTTGCCATATTTTTTGCCAGGTCTGCTCGTCTTCTTCGATTTGTTCTTGTTTTAGTACATCTGGCAATCGCAAAATCATTTCGACAGCATTCATTTGTTTAATTCGATAACCCAACTTTTTAGACAGTTTCTTTATTGCTTCAAAATACTGCATAGCAGCGTGTTCGTTAATTTTATACGGCACAGTGTCTTGTCGTTCGACGGTTATGTAACAATCGATTTTACCACGGCAAAGCAGTCGTGAAAGTTCTTTTCGAACAAATGGCTCTTTATAAGTAAAATCAATTGGCATTTTTAGCCGCAGGTCAAATTGTTTGCTGTTGACAGAACGGATTTCGACCTTTATAAAGACCTGATTATCTTGATATTGAGACTTTCCATAGCCAGTCATGGAATAAATCATAGCTGTAATGTTTTTAATTTATTTGTTTTAAACTTCTCTCCTCGTAGCCTTTGCCTTTGACCATTATCTGGCCGTAACCAGGGTAATAGTAAAAGTGCAAAATTTGACGTAGTCGATATTTTTTCTTTGTTTTTTTATCTTTAAAAATCTGCAAATTTCTAACATCTACCCGTAAAACCTGCAACAGAGTATCGCCGAATTTTATTGTATCAAGAGCAGAACCTATTGATTTTAAACGAATTTTTTGAAAAAACTGCGGAGCATCAAGCACTTTCAAAATATTCATATAGCCTGTACGCCTGGGATTTAAGCCAAAAGCAATGTCTTTTTTTATATAAAAAAACAGCAAATTATGACTGAAAGCGTAAAACTCAGAATATAAGCGCAAAGCTGTACTATCAAAAACATACGTTGAAATATCGAAAAACGATGAATCTATTGTCAACGAGACTGTTTCAACAGTATCCGCATTTTTTGTCGAATATTCAATAAAAACCATTTGCTCCGTATCACTTCGCACATATTTATATGTCTTAAAAGTATCGCTCAATAAACTGTCAGCTGGCAGAAAACGACGCGGATTGAACGAATAGTAATATTTTTTTGAACATGAAAACAAAAAAATTAGACTTAAACCAAAATAAACAACACGTTTAAGCATATCAAAAAAAATTTAAACAGAATTTAAACAAGATTTAAACTTAAAAAGCAACTATCCAGTACTTCTGCTTTTTCATACGACGCAAAAGCTCTTTTGATTCTTCATCTAACTGAGCTTTAACGATATAGAAATAAATGTTTTCAGGCAAAGCCTCAATCTGCGGCGGCAATTTCTTAATGGGATTCTCACTAAGGTTTATCTCATACAAATTGGACAATTTGCTAATCTCAGGTGGCAATTGCTTTATCTGGTTATGGTTCAAAAACAACGTAATCAAATTGCGCAGCTCTCCAATCTGCGGCGGAACTTGCTTAATACGGTTGTAATCCAAAAACAATTCTGAAAGCAACGACAATCCAAAAACCGACTCAGGAATACGGTCTAACAAATTATGCGAAGCGACCAATTTACTGAGCGATTTGGGCAAACGCGGTAAATCCTTAAAACGATTAAAAGCTAAATACAAAACCTGCAAATTCTGCAGATTTTCAAAACCCTCAGGCAAATCCTTTAACTCATTACCAGCCAAATTCAACTCTGTTAGATGCCGCAACTGCGTAAAACTCTTAGGCAACTGGGACAGCTTATTACTGCGCAGCTCCAAACGGACTAACTTATACAGCTTGCCAAAATTCTCTGGCATGTTCTGCAACTGGTTTTCAGACAAATCCAATAAAATCAAATTTTTATTCTGGGCAAATCCCTGTGGTAAGTACGATAATTTATTTTTACTCAGATAAAGCTCTTCCAGCGACGGCATAACAAAATCAACAGGCAAAGTGGTAAGTTTGTTTTCCGAAGCATCTAAAATCCGTAAATTTCTCAATTTGTGAAAATCTTCTGGCAATTGCCGCAAATAATTCTGCGAGAGGTTCAAAATCTTAAGTTGCTGCAATTTTGTGATAAAATTAGGCAAATCAGTCAGTTTGTTGGACGATAAGTACAACTCCTCCAATGACGACAAATCGCTCAAATCCGGTAAATCCATCAAATAATTGGCATAAACCTCCAGAACACGCAATCGCTTTAAATTATTTAGCTCTTTAGGCAAAGATACCAATGAGTTATACTGCAATTTAAGCTCTTCGAGATTTTCAAGTTGTCCTATCTCACGCGGCAATTCCGCCAGATCACAATACGACAGGTCCAGAACTTTCAAATTTTTCAACATACCAATATCTGGTGGCAAAAACAGCAATTTAACAAACGAAACACTCAGATACTCAAGGTTTTTAAGTTTAAAGATACGGTTATCAAGCTTATAAAAATTCTCGACCATTACCACATACCGCGACAACCTGGGTAGCTGCTCGCGTTCCAGGCTGTTAACCTTTGGAAAAAACGACTCGTTTTGATACGGACGAATCTCCAGATGAACGATTTTATCGAAAAACTGCTCAGGTATGGACAAAACCGAAGGAATAGTCAGTTTTATTCGCTTTAGCTTTGGAAGTTTCGAGAGAATTTCAAAGGTCGTCTGCCAGTCGTAAATGTACGTATTAGACAAATCAATCTCTTCAAGCTCAGTACATTTTTCGACTTCCCTGGGTAAAACCGGTATGTAGTTAAAAGCAAAACTTAAACGCGTAATATTCTCGTAACGTTGGTCTTGCGGTCCCTGCCAATTGGGTATTTGCTCCTGGACCGCCTGGTGAAAAGCTTCTGAAAGGTCAATCATTTTACTTCTTTTTAATTTTAATCCACTGCCCTGGCTTCAAATGCCGTACTTGTTCGTATGAAAAGCCATTTAATTTAATCAAATCTTCGACTGTTATGTCTGGAAATTTTCTGGCAATTGTATAAAGACTCTCGCCTCGATGAATCTGGTAATAGACAAAACGGTTATCTTTGGGCTTAGTTGTGTCCACAGGCTTTGTACCGGTGTAATTCTGCTTTTGCTCAAAGGTCATGCTGTTAATTTTCTTGTACTTATTCACCTTGCTTGCCGGTACGTAAACAACAAGCTTTTCCCCAACACGAAGACGGTTTGACCAGCGATTATTCCAGCATTTCAATTGTCTGATTGTAACGTCGTACCAGTCGGCAATATAGCCAAAATTATCACCTGGTTTGACCGTATAATAAAGCTTAACTTTCCCTTTATTGTTCGAATAACAAGGACGGTACGAGTAAGTTCTGCTTCGCCCTCTGGCAGTATATTTTGCAGGATTGACTAAAATCTGGTTTTTGAAAAATACAGAATCTTTGTAATGATAAATCGAATCTTGCAAATCAATAAAACTCAACACTTTATCGCTTGGTAGACGTAACGGATAAGTTTTCAAATGTCCTGGAATAATGTCTAATTTGTATTGCGGATTTAAGTCCCGTAATTCATCGATAGGAATTTTAAGCACATCAGCAACCTGCATCAAATGTAAAGTATCGTTAATGCCTACGGTATCGGTTGGAGGCATATTTATTTTTATCGGAAAATAATTGTGTTGCGCTGCGTAGTTCATGATATAAACGATAGCAATAAAAGCCGGTACATAACCACGTGTCTCTCGAGGTAAATACGGGTAAATGTCCCAGAAATTCAGTTTTCCGCCTGACCTGCGAATAGCTTTATTCACATTACCCGGACCAGCATTGTATGCTGCTAAAGCAAGATACCAGTCATGGTATTTGTTGTACAAATCACGTAAAATTTTAGCTGCTGCTTCGGTTGAAGTATAAGGATCAAGCCGCTCGTCAATCAAACTATTAATTTCTAAGCCATAAATCTTTCCAGTGCCGTACATAATTTGCCATAGTCCCATTGCGCCAGCCCTGGACCGCGCACGAATATTAAAAGCTGATTCGATAATGGGCAAATACTTAAGCTCCAGCGGCAATTGATATTTATCTAAAATTTGCTCAAAAATTGGAAAATAATACTGCCCAAGTCCTAAAAAGGTCGGTATAGACTTCTCGCGTTGCAAATAAAAATTTATCCATCGACGTACTATTGGGTTAAAAGTCAATGGAATACTTGTGTTGATATAATGCAAACGCTTTATAATGACAGAATCTGGAATATCAACTTTATGATCAAGCCCAATACTATTTATAAATGTATCTGTCGAATGCTTTACATACCACAGGTCCATCATCTGGTTTAAATTCAAAAGTGTCTGATTAACCATCTGACTGTCAATATCCTGGGCTTTAATTAAAGAAAAGAAAAAGCTAATTGACAAAAGTATTATCCAGAATTTTTTCATGACTTAAAATTGTTTTTTATCATTTACAGGTTAAAACTGCAAAAATTTTTGATTTTTAGACGATTATTTTTTTATATACATTCCGCAAGCTAAAAGCGCACACCAATAGACAGAGCCATAGCTTGATTATTAGCAAAGTTAAAATAACCTGGCTTGAAATACAAAGACAAATCGTCGCTTATGTCAAAATTGTAAAATTCTGCACCTACGTAAGCATCTAACACGTTAAGGGTCCAGCTCGCGATAAACAGCAAAGCGCTAAGGTCACGTCGGCTGCGATAAGACTCTTTGATACTTTGCAGCTGGTTTATGTCGTTGGTCTGGTTGAAAGTCAGCGATGGGTTAATATTGTTCATTGCCGAGATAATGTCGTTACGCACTTTCCAGTATTCGATGGCATTCACACGGTAGTTGTATGCCGTATAAATCAATGCTGCGTAAATCACAGGCACATGGAGCCACTGTTTGTTGTAGATTTGACCAGCGCCGGGAAGTAAAGTTGATAGATAGACAGCCATTCGTGGATTATGCTTTGTAAAAAGAGTCGAGTCTATGAGTTTAAATTTATGTTTTGGCTTAACTTTAGTTGTATCAGGCTGTTGTGCGTACGTAAAAAAGAACGAAAAAAGTAAAATTATAATCAAAATTCGCTTCATTGTTGGAGGCTGTCTAAAGTGCTATTGTTCGTTTTTCTGCAGGAAATCAATTATTTTTTTAAGCTGGTCTTCGTTTTCAAAGTTTATGACTAATTTACCTTTGCCGGATTTGTCTAATTTAAGATCAACTTTGGTGTTTAAAGTTCTTTTAAGGTTTTCGCGCCAGAGCTTGTATTGTTCAGGCAGTTCGTTTCTCTTCTTGCGCTTTGAATCTTCTTGTTTGTTCATCATTTCCTTGACCAGCTCTTCGGTTTTTTTCACGCTCAAACCAGCAGCAAGGACTTTGTAATAAGCTTTAATTTGCGAGAATTTATCAGGCAAGGCAGCAATAGCTTTAGCGTGAGCCATAGTAATTTTTTCTGTACGAATACCTGCCTGGATTTCAGGAGGTAAATTTAATAATCGTAAATAATTGGCAATAGTAGAGCGGCCTTTACCAGTTGTTTTGCTAAGTTGTTCCTGGGTGAGGTTAAGCTCCTCCATAAGTCGCTTGAAAGAGATAGCTATTTCGATAGGGTTAAGGTCTTCGCGCTGAATATTTTCGACCAGAGCTTCCAGCAACATGTTGTTGTCGTCAGTACTACGGACAAAGGCTGGTATAGTTTTAAGTCCAGCCATTTTGGCGGCTCTCAGACGGCGTTCGCCTGAGATTAATTGGTAACGGTCTTTGCCAACTTTACGCACTGTAATTGGCTGGATAACACCAAGTTGTTTGATTGATTCGGCTAATTCAAGAAGAGCCTGTTCGTCGAAAACAGCGCGCGGCTGGTATGGGTTAGCTTCGATTTTATCGATTTCGATTTCTGCAACTGCAGAGGTTGAGATAGCTTCTTCGACAGGTTTAGGTTCGTATAAGGGTTCGTCGGGTATTAAAGCATTAAGGCCTTTGCCTAATCCACGTTTTTTGGTAGCCATTGTCTTTTTGTAAGATTTTTAGGTTTAAAAACAAATATAAAAAACTTTATGTGATTTAAAAAACTATGCTTCAGAGGATTGCTCAGTTTCTTGCTCTGCCTCTTCATTACGTTTAAGGAATTCCTGAGCTAAATTGAGATAATTCATAGCACCACGAGATTTAGCATCGTATAAAATCACAGGTTTTCCATGACTTGGTGCTTCTGTAAGACGGACGTTTCTCTGGATAATTGTGTCAAAAACCATTGATTGGAAATGGCGGCGAACTTCTTCAACTACCTGGTTAGCAAGCTTTAAGCGAGGGTCATACATTGTCAAAAGGAATCCTTCGATTTGCAAATGAGGGTTAAGGTTATTTTGTACAAGTTTTATAGTGTTTAAAAGCTTGCCAAGTCCTTCAAGAGCAAAATATTCGCATTGTACCGGGATAATAACAGAGTCAGCTGCTGTAAGGGCGTTAAGAGTAAGTAAGCCTAAAGAAGGCGAACAGTCGATAAAAATATAATCGTAAGGCTTTGTGATTTTAGCAATAACTTTTTTAAAAACTTTCTCTCGTTCAGGCATGTTAAGCATTTCAATCTCAGCACCAACCAGGTCAATATGTGATGGTAAAATATCCAGGCCGTCCAAATCAGGTACGCTCAAAATAACCTCATTTGGGTCAACGCCGTCAATAATACATTCGTAAATACTGTTTTCCACTTTTTTAGGGTCAAAACCCAACCCGGAAGTAGCATTAGCCTGTGGGTCTGCGTCGATAATTAATACTTTTTTCTCAAGTACAGCTAAACTTGCACCTAAGTTTATAGCCGTAGTTGTTTTACCAACTCCACCTTTTTGGTTAGCTATTGCGACAATTTTTGCCATTTGTTTTTATTTTCTACATTTGCATTTCATTGAGCAAAGATAAAATTTTTATTGAAAAATCCATTTTTGTTTGTAAATTTAACCAAAATTTCGACTTGAAATTATTGTAGTGTAAACAGATACATCATGACCAGATCGCTAACAAATTTTATAGCATTTCTTGTTTTAATTGGTGCGATTATCTACTCAATTATTGCTATAAAAATTTTTAGTAATGGTTCGAGAGTACTTAAACATAATTTTGAAAAGTACCTTTACAAAGAAGTTGAAGGCCTTTCCATCTTAGTTGAAGACCAGGAAAATATAGCTGATAAAAATATTTTAAACAGCTTAAAGACAATTAATTATCTACTTTTTGACAATCCATTTACTTTAACTAAAAATACCCAGCAAATTAATGTTACGGATATTAATCAGACAGAAGAAAAAGTGGCAACTATTTATACATGGAAATTCAGAAACAGACCTATCACTAACTCTGTGATTAAATACTTTAAAACTTTTTCTGAGGGAAATATTGCTATTTTGCAAAAATTTAATGATGGTTTTGTAG
>WFZV01000006.1 GCA_015489395.1 Bacteroidales bacterium | reverse complement strand
GCTCCGGAAATGGAACTAAAAGAGTTTATTCAAAGTATTGTAAAATGGTATGGTCAGTTTTCTCTGGAATTCAACGTTAATGGAAAAAAACTTTTTATTGACCCTTACAACCTGCCAGAATCTTACAATGAAAAAGCTAATTGGGTCCTGATTAGCCATGACCATTTCGATCATCTGTCTTTTGACGATTTAGCCAGAGTTGCTACAAAAGACACACCAATCTACGCAGCTAAAAAATTAGCCCATCAGGTTAGAGAAAAAGGCTATACTAATGTGACAGACATCGAACCTGGACAAAAATTTGAATTGGACGGTATAACTGTTGAGACTGTTCCGATGTACAATATTAAGAAAGATTTTCATCCTAAAGACGCAAAGTGGACGGCTTTTGTACTCACAATCGACGGAAAGCGTATTTATATTTCTTGCGACACAGAGCGAATTCCTGAAATGAAGCAAATCAACGCTGATATTACGTTTATGACTCTGGGACAGACTTATACCATGAACTCTGTCGAAGAAGCTGTAGAAGCTGTTTTAGACACAGGCGCTAAGCTTGCAATCCCTGTCCACTTTGGCATGTACGAAGGTACGGCACAGGATGCTGAAAAATTCTGCTCTTTGCTTACGCAAAAGGGCATTGATTGCATACAATTAACTAAATTAGGTCGTGAATAATGAACGGAAAGAGGCTGCCAGCGGCAGCCTCTTTTCGTATAAAATAACATTTTTATGCAACTTATTAAAGACCATAAATTTTATGCAATAAATTTCGATTCGAAAAATCGATTTGTAGAAGTAGTCTGGAAACGTTCCATTTTGATTTTAAACATTGAAGAATATAAAAAAGTATGCTTACAAGCTTATGAAGTTTTCTTTGATTTAATGCCTCAATATCTTTTGCAAAATACCTTGCAGGTAGTTTATCCGGTTACAGAAGAGCTGCAAAATTGGCTTACTGAGAATATTACGAAAAAGATTTTTATAAAAATCGGACTAAAGAAAATTGCATATTTGATGCCAAAAGATTATTTATCGCGGATAGGTATAGAACTTTTAATAGAAAAAGCAAATTTGCAATCGGCTGATATTGAAAGAAAATATTTTTTTGATAAAAATGAGGCTATTAAGTGGTTATTGAGTGAGTCTCAAAAAAATTTGAAGATTTAAAATTATTTTTTATTTTTAAATCGCTTTTTTAGAAATTAATTTTTGTCATGGAGTTAATTACGGAAACAGATTATTATAAAATTTTTTATGATAAAAGTAAAGATTTAGTAGAAGTAAGTTGGGATGAAAAAGTATTGGAATTGGATGAAGATGAATATAAGGACGTTTTATATGAAGTGCATAACGTGCTATTTGATTATCCTGTTAAGTTTCTATTGCATAATGCAAGGGATTTTGTTTACCCGTTTACACAAGAACTAAATGAGTGGATCAAAGAACACATTACCAAAGATATTTTAGAGAAGGTGGGAGTTAAGCGGGTTGCTTATATTTTTCCGCAAGATTATCTTACAAAAATAGGATTGGAGCTTTTAGTTGATAAAGTGCAAGCTGAGAGTCCAGTCATAGTTCGTCGTTTTTTCTCTGATAGAGAGGAAGCTATTAATTGGTTATTAAATTAGTGCGCTATGAAAGAGATTAAAAATACAGATTATTTCAAAGCTAATTATGACAGCGATAAAAAATTAATGGAATTTGTGTGGTCAGCTCAAGTATCAGAATTAGAGAATGAGCAATTCGATCAAGTCTTGCTACAGGCGCATAATTTGCTGTTTGATTATCCAACAGAATTACTTTTGCAGAATTCAGCCAACGCAATTTTTCCTTTTACTGATGAAGTACAAGAATGGATTGAAGAACACATTACAAAAGCAATATTAACTAAAGCTGGGGTAAAACGTGTTGCTTTTGTTTTTCCTAAAGATTATTTATCTCGGCTTGGTTTAGAGCTTGTAGTTGAGAAACTTAGATTGAGTACACCATCTGTTATAAGATTATTTTTTGATAATCGTGAACAAGCTTTAAATTGGCTTCTTGGGGACCAAAATTAAATTTTAGGCTATGGACACTATTAAGCAAACAAGGTATTACATAATTAAGTTTGATAAAGAAAATCGTGTTATAGAAGTGGAATGGAAAAAGGACGTTTTAGATCTATTTGAGGATGAGTATAAGAAAATTTTAGACGAGATTCACGCTCAGTTTTATGATTATAAACCTTTGTATTTGCTTCATAATTCAAAAGATTTTGTCTATCCAATGACTGAATCGTTACAGGAGTATATAACAGAAAATTTCTCGAAAAAGGTCCTGCCTGAGGTTGGGATTAGAAAAGTAGCTTATGTCTTTCCTACAGATTATTTGTCTCAAATAGGCCTGGAGATGTTAGTCAATAAGGCTGAGGCTGCACAGCCATCTATTTTGCGCATGTTTTTTGATAATCGCGATGATGCTTACAATTGGTTGATTTCTGATTAGTTTAGAATATTTCAGCTTTTGTTGTAAATCATTGTGTGCTTTTTTAGACTTTCCATATAGTCAGTTTAAAAACTTTCGTCAATTTAATGTTTGACAGAGTAGAAATTTTATGCTTAAATTTTAGTAAAAAATAACCGACTTATGTTTAAAAAGGTTTTTCTTTTGTTTTTTGCTGCCCTGAGTTTTAGTTTTGTTTATTCCCAGCCACATTTTAAGAAAATTATTGATTATCGTCCATCTACGGGGGATGTAGTGTTTAGTCCTGACATGCAATATTTGGTGACAAGTGCCTGGCGGATTTATGTTTATAAATTTAACAGCGGTGAGCCGGAGTTATACAAGATTTTGCAAGATAACCGCCAGGTGGTTACATCTGCTATTTTTTCGCACGATGGCAAGTGGTTTTTGATGGCTGATATGGACAGCTTGATTTATTTTTATCGTGCTGATCAAGGATTTAAGTTAGTGAAGAAAGAGGCTTTTAAATCCAAAGGTATAACAAGCCTGGCATTGAGCCATGATGACCGGTTTTTAGCTGTAGGTTTTCGTAATGGTGCAGTGGATATTTATAGGTTTAACGATGGTAATTTGCGGATTTACAAGCGATTGACAGGGCATTTTGACATTGTGTCAGATATGATTTTTAGTGCAAATGATAAGTTTTTTGCCACATCAAGTTATGATTATACGGTTAATGTATATTCGGTTGAAAACGGCGATTTTGTTTTGCTCAAGACTTTGCAAGACCATGAAGGCAATGTGGAGGATATCAGTTTTAGTCCTGATTCAAAGTGGTTAGCCACAGGTGGCGATGATAAGCAGATTTTGATCTATCGTATTTTGGGTAAAAATGTGCAGCTGTACAAATCATTTGATTTTCCGGATCTGGTAAACAGCGTAAATTTCAGTCCTGACGGCCTTTATCTTGTGGCTGGTGGCCAGTCAAAGCAGATAAATTTGTACCAGATAAGCCACAGTGGCATTGTGTTTAAAAAGTCAGTCGATTTTAACGATTATGTGATTGATATGAGTTTTTCGCCTAAAAATAACTGGCTTGTAGTCACAGGAGGCAAGGACCAGGCAGTGATTTTTAAGTATAAAGCTGATGATTTTAGCATTTCCAAAGTGATAAAAGACTATAAAGATTTAATTTCGAGCGTTCGGTTTAGTCCAGATGGCATGTGGCTGGCTGCTTCGCGACAGGGATTTGTTTATAATCTGGTGAATATTTACGATTTTTCGAAAGGTTCGTTGAAATTAGCACAAACCATGGCTGACCATACAGATTTTATTCAATCGATTGATTTTAGCCGCGATGGAAAATTTTTCGCATCGACGGGATTGGACGGTAAATTGAACATTTACCAGTTTTTGAACGGAAAATATGTTTTAAACAAAACATTTACTGGTCCCGAATGGGGTTTTAAACAAATAAAATTTGGACATAAGTGGCTTTTAGCTGCAACAATGGACGATACTATCCAGGTTTACAGCATATCGCAGGATTTGAAGTTACTTAAACAATTAAAGTCACAATTGCCGTATTTAAACAGTCTGGATATTTCACCAGATGACCAATTTATGATTACCGGCAACCAGGACCAAATCGCATTATACATGTTTCGCGGTTCAACTGCTAAATTCACAACGAAATTAAGCGAGGATGCAGGATTCATCGATGCAATAGCTTTTAGCCCACGGCAAAATATTCTCGCATTTGGCGGTTCGCTTGGTCAGGTGTATATCGTAAAATATGGCGTGGAAAAGCTTGAGCTTTTGCAGACCATTGGCGGATTTGAAGATGGTATAACAGATTTGCGGTTTAGCAAAGACGGTAAGCTTTTGGCTGTGGCAAGTAAAGATTTTACTGTTAAAGTTTTTGAGCTAAAAAGTGATGGCAAGTTCCGACGAATAGCTAATTTAACCGATCATGTCGCTGAAGTTTATGGCGTTGATTTTACGCCAGATATGCAGTATTTAGTCACTGGCGGCAATGACGGACTGATTTTATATCGAATAGTTTTTAAATAGCTAAAAATCAGGGCAAATAGCCAATGTGAAAAGCGAAAACGGCAGGCAAAACACGACGTTTTGCCTGCCGTTTTTGTCGTAAATAACCTGTATATCAGCCGAAAATTTGCAAGTAAGCTTGATAAATAATGAACATTCGTACAGCAAGCTCCAATGTAATTTCTGTCATTTGCAGCTGCGATTGTACTGATTTTATACGAAAATCTTTGTCTAATTCAACAGTTGTCTGGTTTGTTTCGAACACAAATTTTGAGTCTAAAATCTGCAATTTCGCCGACTGGTTTTGGTCTTTGTAATAGACAGTAGGCGTGTTTTTATCGAAAAATACATAGTAGCCGAACGGACTGTCCATAAAACTTTGCCAGCTCAGATGCAGCTTAGGTTTGTCAACGTATGGACGACCAGCAGTTGGGCAGAAAGTCGCACAGTTACCGCATTCGTTGCACCAATCGCCTATGTTAAGTGTCTGGTATTGCTGTTTGATTTCGAAAATTTTGTGGTCAAGGATTTGAGCTTTTCCGTTTTGAATAACGATTTTCTGTAAGTGATACTTAGCAGGCTCTACCTGGTAATGCTGATTTGCCATATTTGGACAAACTGTGGTACAAATATCACAAAGTTCGTCGCATAAAAGACAGCGGTTTGCTTCTTGCTGCGCTGTCTGTTGGTCCATGGTTTCGATGATAAGCTCGAAATTTTTTCGTTGATCCACAGGGACTTCTGTGATTTCTTCCGGTGGAATGCGTTTGTAGCGTTTTAGCTTCAGGTCTAAATACGAAACATCCTTTTTTTCACGGTAATGATATGGCGAAAAGTCCGGATTTAGTGTGCGAATAATATCATAAGCAGCGATTTTACCGTCGTTTATCGCACCAACAATGGAAAATCCGCCGCGGGCAGCATCGCCAATGACGTAAATTCCTACCTGACGGGTAAATGGTATCTTGTCTTTAAGCACTAATTTAGGCGGAACCGTTTCGGGGTCAATTAATTGGCCAACTGCAGGGATTACTGTGTCCACGTTGAGGATAAAGGTTTCGCCTTCGATAGGCACGGGCTTTGGACGACCTTTACCTGTGTCCTGGAGTTTTACTCTTTGCAGTTCAATGCCTGTAACGCGGTTGTTTTCAACGATATAGCGCACTGGTTGGACAAGTTCGAT
>WFZV01000005.1 GCA_015489395.1 Bacteroidales bacterium | reverse complement strand
AATGGTTTATTGGTTATTATCATTATTCATAAATTTATTTTTCTCAAAACCTTATAACGCCCTTAAGGCCAAAGAGTTAAATTTATTAATAATCGATGAAGCTTATAGTTTTAGTCCGATTGACTACAGTATTTTTAGTGATGATAAATGGTTTATTAATCCGCCTAATAATTACGAATTTATTTATTTTCATATAAAAAGACCACAATTTATAACTAAAATTTTTTTGCAAACAGGTTCTAAGAAACAAAAAGTATTTTTATATACAAATTTAATTCATAAGCCTGATTTCAAAGACGATACATTTCAAATTAATAGTTATCCTGCGATTTTATTGTTTGTAATCCAAAATCAACAAGATAATGACGTAGAGGTGGTTACAGCAAAAGGCATTTATCATCCTAACTTTGGCAATAGTAAAAATTTTATTAAAAAAATCCAGATTTTTAACAAAAATCTATCCTATACTGTCTTTTTACTTCGTCGTCCGCAATTACAACACTTGAAAAAATATGTTGAATTGGACGATAGTCTTGCAATTGGTCTGAATACCAGATATTTCTTTGCTTTAAAATTACGCCATAATGGCACTGATTTGTTGATCACCTATCGAAAACAAAACCTGCTTTTTGGTACTTTTTTCCAGTTTAGAAACTCATGGTACAGGCGACAGACAGTTAAAACCAGATTTTATTACGATCGATATTTTATTTACACTCCACTGGGTAAAGTAATGTATCAAATTCCTGATTCTGCTTTTGTACAGCCCAACCAGCTTGATCCTGATATAATCACAGACATCCGTTATGCTACTCAGCACAATTTTACACATCATCGCCTTTATTCGTGCGCTCGTTGTTGGCTGCGTTATAAAGTGGCAAGAGACCTGGTGGCTGCAGAAAAAGCTTTTGAAAATTTAGGCTATCGTATTGTGCTGTTTGACTGCTACAGACCTGTTTCTGTCCAGATTAAAATGTGGAACTATTACCCAAATCGCAATTATGTTGCTCCGCCATCGCATGGCTCTATGCACAACCGCGGCGTAGCTGTGGACCTGTCTCTGGCTAAATTAGACGGAACACCGCTAAATATGGGTACAGGTTTCGATTACTTCGGTCCTAAAGCCCATAGCGATTATAAAGACCTGCCCGCACAGGTGCTTTACAATCGGAAATTACTTCGAAACATCCTGAAAATGTATAATTTTCACCCAATTCGTACTGAATGGTGGCATTTTTATCATACAAGTTTTAAGCAATTCCGCCCTTTAGACCTTGACCTGTGTCAGTCTGTTAGCCGGTAAATATCGATGTTGTCTTCTGTTAGAAAAGCTTTGGGATACTCTGGCTTGATGAGAAATAAAAATTTGGCTGCATCCCGCCGTGAATAAAAATTTCCCACTCGTACTTTGAAATACGGCTGTTCAAATAAAATATAAATGGGAATATCGGGATATTCTGAATGGAATCTCTGGCGAATTTTCTCTATTTCGACCCGTGCTGCATGCCCTGTACCAAAGTATATTTGCACCCGCCAACCTTTTATTGGCCTGTTTTGCAGAAAATTAATGTAGCCCTTTACAATATTCGGAAAACGGCTATCACTTGTGAGCAAAATCTGTCCACTCCCACCACTTAACGATGGAAGAAGCTGGTCTAAACTATAGGTTGTCCTTTGTTGAACTTGTGCGTAATTAGCTGTAATACTGATTATTGCAATGGTTAAAGCTAAACTTATTTGTCTCATTATTTTTTATATTTGATGTAAATATTTTCTGAAAAATTAATGCGCTTTTTGAAAAGAAAGCTTTTAACAAGCACAGAACCCTGGATAATTATTTGCGTTGAATCCTGTGTTATGAGCGACATAAAAGCACCTGTCGAAGCATAAGGATGCTTTAGTGGCTTTATATCAACGATAACTGGATAATATTCCTGGCTTAAAGGTTTAAGTCTAATTTTGGGCTTGTAAATCAGGTCTTTAAACTTATATCCGTCAATAAATAAGTCCATCTTTATGTCCGAAAGAGTCAAAGGTACGATATTAGGATTTTTTATCATTATGTCTAAATTCACTCCTTTTCGTTCAATTTTTATATTTGAAATGTCGATTATATCTGGTCTGCAGCCTGCTATTAAAAAAATAGGAGCTAATATGATTAAAATTTTTAACTTTGCTCTTCGCATAAACTTAACTTATTAAAAATCTTAAACAAAAATAAATTTTTTCCAATGGAACAAAAAAAGAAATTTACATTGCTCTCTGAATTAGGCGAATTCTTACTTATCGACAAACTTACAGCTAAAAATAAGATTCGCAATAAATCTACTATCAAGGCAGTGGGCGATGATGCTGCTGTGATTAAATATCCCGACGATAAAGTAACTGTGGTTTCTACTGACCTTTTAATCGAAAACATACATTTTAGTTTGGTCTATACACCGTTGAAATACGTTGGTTATAAGGCTGTTATTGTAAATCTTTCGGATATTTATGCAATGAACGCCTTGCCGCAACAAATAACTTTTTCCTTTGCTGTGTCTAACCGTTTTACATACGAAGCCCTTGAAGAGCTTTACCAGGGCGTTTACCAGGCTTGCGAAAACTACCACGTGGACCTGGTCGGTGGCGACACAACTTCTTCGGTTAAAGGCATGTTCTTAGCTGTTACAGCTATTGGTCAAGCTCACAAAGACCGCTTAACTTACAGAAACGGCGCTAAACCCGGCGATTTGATTTGCGTATCTGGAGACTTAGGCGCTGCATACATGGGCTTACAATTGCTTGAACGTGAGCGAAAAATCGTAGAGAAAAATCCAGAAATTAAACCAGATTGGAGCGGTCGTGACTATATTTTACGTCGTCAGCTGCGGCCCGAAGCTCGAAAGGATATAATTGAACTGTTCGAAAAAAAGGCTATTGTGCCAAACGCCATGATTGACATAAGCGACGGATTGTCGTCGGAAATTCTGCATATTTGCACACAATCCGGTGTTGGTGCCAAAATTTATGAGGACCGTTTGCCTATCGATGAGCAAACCCGACAAATGGCTGAAGAAATGCACCTTGACCCAACTATCGCTGCAATGAACGGCGGCGAAGATTATGAATTGCTATTTACCCTGCCGATGGAAGAGTACGTAAAAATAAAAGATTACCCGCAAATTACCGTTATCGGAAATATCGTGGAGGATAAGTCTTACGTCAACCTTATTACCCGCGATGGTACTGAAGTGCCAATTACTGCGCAGGGCTGGAACGCTTATCAGGAACGTTAAAGGCTAAAATTTGAGATAAATCAGCTTTTTGGTCTCGAAAAACGGTAAGTCAAACCACTGGCTCAGGTCAAAGACTTTTACCCGCTGGCCGAAAATGGCGATTTCCTGGCTAAAATCACCGCCTTTAAGGTACAATATACCGTTTGGCTGGTCGAATTGTTCTCCTTTTCTTAGGAGGTGACGAGTGAGCTTGTAAAATTTACGGAAATCAGCAACTGCCCGGGCTGTGACAAAGTCGAATTTGTCTTTTACTTGTTTGCTGTGGGCCTGAAAAGCCCTAACATTGGGCAAGTCTAATTGCCGGATAATGTCCTGTACTGCTGCGATTTTCTTGCCAATACTGTCGATTAGCGTAAATTGCGCTTGTTCGAACATTATTGTTAGAGGTATGCCGGGCAGCCCGCCACCTGTGCCAACGTCTATGACTTTTGCACCGTTGAGGTTGGCTGCTTTTGCGATTGATAATGAATGCAGAATGTGATGCACCCACACGTTTTGCTCGTCTTGCCGCGATATTAAGTTTATTTTCCGGTTCCAGTCAAGCAAAAGTTGTACGTACTGTGTAAGCAGGCGTTTTTGTTTTTGTGTGAGCGTAAAATATTTTTCGATAATTTCTATCATGGTTGCTGTTTGGTTCGCGTAATTTGTTTACAATTGGCTAATCGTTATAATGTTTTTGAACTTTGGCAAACAAACCGTCAGAGTTCTGTGGAGCGTTAATTTTGCAGTAAAATTGACGAAAAATTATAATTTAAAGCTTGGTTTTAAATGGTTTACGTAAAATTTTATGTGCTTGTAGCCGTTAATTACCCTGCCTAAATGTAATTCGCTGAAAAATACTTCGTACAAGTCAAAGTAACGGGGAATTAGGCGAAAAATGGGAATTAGACGAAAAATGGGCTGTCACAGTTTTATAAATATTTTTACGGCGACAGCCCATTTTTTCGTTCATCAAAGGTTTGACGTTAAGAGGAAAATCGTTCTGCACAAAGCAGTAAAAAGCTCATGACTTTGTGCGTCAATCAGAGGCAAAACGCTAAAAAGGAATAATCGTCGATTACTTACCCGAGCGTTTGCGGCGGTCACGGCGCGGTTTGCGCCAAACCAGTTTGCCTTCTAAGAATTCTTGAATAGCAATTGCAGTAGGTTTAGGCAAACGCTCGTAATAGCGCGAAATTTCGATTTGTTCGCGATTTTCGAAAACTTCTTCCAGATTATCGGTATAAGCAGCAAATTCTTCTAATTTCTGCGTAAGTTCTTCTTTCATTTGTTGTGCGATTTGGTCGGCTCTTTTGCCCATAATGACAATGCTTTCGTAAATATTGCCGGTTCCCTGTTCTAATTCGTCGAGGTTATATGTTACAGTTGTAGTAGGAGCTTTGATTTTTTTGAAATCCATGGTTAATTTATTTTGATGTTTGGAGTTTGCTAAGTTTATCGTTGATTTTTTGCTCTATGTTGTTGATTTTTTTGATGTATTTGCCGTCAGGAAAATCGTTTTTGTACTGCATAACAGCGTCTAAAGCTTTGAGGAATCTTTCTTTTTGTTTTTTATGAACACTGTTTAAAGCGTAAAGATACCTGCTCATTGCGATATAGTAAAGAGTTTGCTCTTTAAACGGAGAATCGGGGTATTCTTTTAAGCTGTTGTTCAGAGCAATGTCTGCAGATTTGTAATATTCCAGGTCATAATAAAGTTTTGCGTTCATGAATGATTTTTTCTGCAGTTTAAATCTTAATTTATCGATAAGGTGGTTGACAGAGTCAACCAGTTCGCTGTTCGGGTATTTTGACAAAAAGATTTCAAATTGTGTAATAGCGTCTTTAGTAGTAGTTTGATCGAGCGACCATCTTGGCGCAATAAGGTAATAGCACAAAGCGCCCATAAATTGGGCATGTTCGGCAAATTCGCTATTGGGATATGAATATACGAAATTTCTGAAATAATATCCAGCTGTGACGTAATCGCCCATTTTAAAATTAGTCATAGCGTAGTAATAAAGCACTTCATCGCCACGATCGAGTCCGCGTTCGTGAGGAACTAACTGTTGGAATAAGTCATGGGCTTTGATGTATTTTCTTTCGTTGTAATATTCAAAGGCTTTTTGATATTTCAAATCATAATCATCGCTTCTAAGAACGTAGTTGTAAGTAATATGTTTTCGGATGTGCCTTTTATGTCTGCGATGGTGTTTTGCAACGTGTTCTTTTTTGTTTTTGTTGAAAAAAAAGAAGCTACCTTTTTTCGAACAACCCGGCAAAGTTACTATCAATAAAGCGGCAAACGTGAGATAAAAAATTCGTTTCATTTGACAAATTTCAGTTTTCTGAGCGACAGACAAATTTAAATAAAAACGACAAATAATGTTCGCAATTTTAAGAAAATTAAATATTTGTTCAAAATCTGTTATTGTAAAATGCAGATAAGTAAGTGATTAGCGATTGAGTCTGGGACGTTAGATTTAACCATAAAAATTTTAACCAAAAACAAATAACCAGAAATTTAAAAAACCTAACTTAATTTAACTTTCAAAATTCTACTCTTGCCATTAAGGTCATGAATAATCGAATAATTAGTAAATCCGCGGCTGTCCAACATTTTAACTAAATCATGGTCTAACATTTCATTAATTTCGCAGTAAATCAGAGCATTAGGACGGGCAAAACGTTTTGCAAAATAGCAAAGAGCTTCGTAATAAATAAGTGGTTCATTTTCAGGGACAAACAAAGCATCTTCCGGTTCGAAATCCAATACTGTTTTACTCATTTTATTTTTAAAACCGGGCAAAACATAAGGCGGATTGCTAACAATAATGTCGAATTTTGGTGTGTGACCATTAAACACAGGAGGATATGTTGCGATAATGTCGTGAATCTGAAAATTTATCTTAACGTTGTGAATTTCAGCATTAAGTCTGGCAACTTCCAGGGCTTGTTTTTTTATATCTGTGGCAAAAAAGTTGTTGTCAGGCAAGTTTTTTGCCAGAGCAATGATAATGCAGCCGCTACCTGTACCGATGTCAATGATATTGAGTTTTCGGCGACCCTTGTTTTCCTGGATAATAAGTGAGACAAGTTCTTCTGTTTCAGGGCGAGGGATGAGAACGTCGGGAGTAACTTTAATTTGAAGTCCGTAAAACTCAGTTTGTCCGATGATGTACTGGATTGGCTTATAGGTTTTTAACTCGCGGATGACTTTGCGGATTTTATCTTGTTGCTCAGGTGTAAGAGTTAGCTCAGGATGAGCATGCAAAGTTGAAGGCGGAATATCTAAAAGCTCTTTGAAAATAAGATTTATGAATGTCCAAATCTCGTTGGTTGAATAGTAGGCTTTTAGTTCGTGTTTGATTTTTTCTATTTGCTGTTTTATAGTCATTTTTTTGATGAAAATTCTGATTTTAATTTACAAAAATTTAGCCAAATTATTCTTCAAAAACTTCGCCAGCCCGTCTGTTTCTCAGCAGGATTCTAAGAACTTGCATAATTCTGATGGTATTCTGGCGGATTTTTGGTGTAACGTTGAGCGATGGAACATCAATGATGAGGCGCATTTCTTCATTTGCTTTGTTGCGGATAATTATAACCGGAACCTGACCGACTGTTTGTGCCTCTTCTTTGTCGCGCTCGTCGAAGAGTTTATAATCTAAAGTTTGTTTGTCTGTGTTGATTGAGGAGATGTCTTCGAAGAAAAATTCCTGTGTTTGTTCGTTGACAATGGTGTTTTCAACCCAGATGTAATCGCAGGTGTAAAGGCTGAGGAAGCTTTCAGCCACGACTAAAATCTGGATTTTGTATGCGCTGTAAATGTAATAATCTTCAATTGGCCAGCGCAGAATAGCGTTTTCAGGAATCGTAGGAGTCTCCCAGAAAATCGGATATGGAATTATGATGTAATTGACGTCTGGAATAGATGAGGGGATGGACAGCAGGGCTTTAGCTTTTGGTTTTACAATGTTTTTGATGTCTTCGATAAGCCAGGCTTCCATTTGCTCGTCAGTAGGACGGAATGAGTATTGTTGTTTTTCTTTGTAATACGGCTCAATCCATTTGATAGCAAAGTAAAATCCCGTAGCTATACTTGCAGCTGCAAGGAGAAAAGTTACTATACTTGGACGGAAATAGAATATGAAAAATAGACCCAAAGCCACAGTGATGTAAGTCACCAGAATATTGAAGTCGTAAAAAGATGGGAACTTAGCTTCGTTGTAGTGGAAGAAGTTTTTGATAAGTTGCCGTTTTGTTGCTTCGTCAATGGTCTTTTTTTCTTCTTGTTGCTCTTGTTCTTGTTCCTGTTCCTGAGATTCGTTTTTTTCAGTTTGTTGGTCTGTAGTATTATCTTGTTGGGAATTGTTGTTTAGTTCTTCGTTAGAAGTATCCTGATTTTGAGCTTGTGTGTTTTGTTCGTCCATAATTTTTTTTGCTTGAAGTTTTGTTTTTTGATATTAGAATTTAAATTGTGCTTTACAAATTTATAAATAAATCGTTAAAATTTAATGCAATGGATGTTTTTCTCAAGACACTAAAAGAATCTCTGGTCATTACGAGCTTTATCTGGGGGATGATGTTATTGGTTGAGTATTTTGTCGTGCAGACTAAGTATAAATTTGTTGAGGATTTGAGTAAAAATTCAGTAGTTCAGATAATTTTAGCAGGTTTATTGGGGATTATTCCTGGTTGTCTTGGGACGTTTTTCGCAGTAACCTTATATACGCATGAAGTTTTTAATTTTTCTGCTTTAACCACAGTAATGATAGCCACCTCAGGCGATGAAGCTTATGCAATGTTGGCTATGGTTCCGGATAAGTTTATCCAGATAAATGTAATTTTATTCGTTGTTGCTATTGTGACAGGTTTTTTATTAAATCTGATTTTTAAAAATAAAACATTTGTACGTCTATCCGAGAATCATTTAAAATATCACGGTGTTGGAAATCAGTGTTTTTGCTTTGAGAAAGACGAATTCAAGCAGCATTGGAAAAATTTAACTTTTGAAAGGGCGATTTTGGTTCTTGCTTTTTTTCTTCTGGTGATTTTCGAAGCAGCAGGGGAATTGGGACCTAAGCAGTGGTATTTTCGTTATTCATTGTTGTTGGTGTTCTTGTTTGGATTGTTTGTTGTAGTGACTGTGCCAGAACATTTTTTGCAAAAACATGTGTGGGAGCATACTGTCAAGAGGCATCTGTTGCGTATTTTTCTGTGGACTTTTGGAGTGCTTTTCTTTTTTGAGATAGTTTTGCCATATTTTAATATTACTCCGCAACAAGTTCAGAGGCTTAGCGAACATTATTATTATTTGTTGCTTTTGATTGCTGTTTTGTTTGGAATAATTCCGGAGTCGGGTCCAAATTTGATTTTCGTTATCATGTTCGCCAAAGGACTTTTGCCAATGAGTATTTTGATAGGTAATTCAGTTTCGCAGGATGGACACGGGTCATTGCCATTGCTTGCCGAAAGTGGAAAAAGTTATCTTTATATGAAGTTAATTAATATTTTTGTAGGGTTTTTGGTGGGTGTAATTATGCATTATTTTGGTTTTTAAATATTTAACTGATGATTTATTTTGCGTCTGATTTTCATTTAGGTTATCCTGATTATGAAAAAAGTCGTAAGCGAGAGCAGGCTATTGTTAAATGGCTGGATTTTATTAGCCGTGATGCTCAGCAGGTGCATCTTGTTGGCGATATTTTTGATTTTTGGTTTGAATGGAAACGGGTTGTGCCTAAATATTTTGTACGCTTTTTAGGTAAATTAGCCCAAATGTCAGATGCTGGGATTGAAATTCATTTTTACGTTGGGAATCATGATGTCTGGACTTTTGGATACCTGGAGAAGGAAATTGGAATGAAAATTCACCGCAACCGAGAGGTTCAGAGCATTTTAGGGCATAGTTTTTTTATAGAGCATGGAGACCAGACGCCGTACGAGTCTGCGGTTTATAAGTTTATGACCTGGTTGTTTCGCAACCGTTTAGCACAGTTTGTTTATAGCCGTTTTTTGCATCCTGATTTTGCCAGTTATTTAGCCCAGCGTTTTTCGTCGCGTCGCAATCGTGAGGAGGAAATTATGGCATATCAAGGCCACAGTGAGCGGCAGGTGAAATATGTTCGATGGTTAAAGCAACAGGGGTTTGATGCAGAGTTTTATGTTTTTGGACATCGTCATTTAGCTTATATAGAGCAGGTTGACGGCAGTCAAATGATTTTGCTGGGGCATTGGTTTGGTGGATTTAATACTTATGCAGAATTCGACGGTAGTCAGATGAAAATAAAGCAGTTTAAAGACTCTTAAGCCATTTTTCTTTGGTTTCCTGTAGATGTTTTAGCTGCGGGTTGTTACCGGGTAAAATTTTCGTAAGAATTTCCAGGCTTTTGTCCAAATATTTGATAGCTTCAATGGTTTTTCCTGTCTCATAAAGCGTGTTGGCATAGTTTGAGTAAGCTGTAGATAAGGAATAATCGTCTTTGTTTTCTAATTGTTGGTAAGTTTCAATTGCTTTTTTGTGGAATTTTAAGGCTAAATCGTAATGTTTTAGTTGTGCATTTGTAACAGCTTGATTATTAAAGATGTCGGCTAAAACTTTGAGATTTTTTTCAGGCAGGTTTTCGATGATGATCTGGGCTTTACGTAAATATTCTAAAGCTTTTTGCAGTTCGCCAATACTAAGATAAATGCCAGCCAGGTTGTTGAACGAAGTTGCCAGGTAATTTGGGTCTGTGTCGGGGATTTGTTTAAGTTTTTCAATATGTGTAAGCATGTAATCGATGGCTTTTTGCAATTGGTTTTGTTTTTCGGCGATTATAGCTAAATTGTTGTATGTATCGGCTACTTGTTTGGAGTTTTGACCAAATTCTTTGATATACAGGTCTAAAGCCTGGAGTAAGAATTGTTCTGCGTTTTCTGCATCGTTTTCAAAGTAATAGATTTGGGCCAGAGCTGATAAAATTTCTGCGATATTTTTTAAATCTTTGTTTTTTTGTGCTATGCTAAGTGCTTGATTAAAAGCTTTTTTGCTGTCTTCTAAATTGTTTTTAGACATCAGGTAATTACCAGCATACATCAAAAGTTTGAGTTTTTCCTGTTCAAAACTTTGCGGATTTTGTTCACTGGCCTCGATTTGTTCGATTATTTTTATCCATTGTTCGTAAGTTTGCGGTAAATTGGCAGCTGAAAAATTATCGTCCATAACATTAGGTTTTGTTAATCTAAGGGCGAAAGTTATTCCAAAAACTTGAAAGTAAAAAGTGGTTAGGGATTTTTTCTGACAATTATAATTTTTAATTTTGTACGTGATAAAACAAATTAATCAGATATGAAAGCAGTTGTTTTAACACCAGAAAAGACCTTGTTTGATGGCGAAGCTCATTTATTACAATTACCGGGATTGTCAGGTTCTTTTGAAATTTTAGATAACCATGCACCAATAATTGCCGCATTGGCTCAAGGTAAATTACGTATTGTCACCAAAAAAGGCGAAGAATTGATTTTCGATATAAAAAGCGGATTTGTTGAAGCAAAAGATAACCAGGTTAACGTTTTAGTGGAATAACGTATGAAACTGACGACAATTCAACAGCTTGAGGTTTTCCTTTCGGTTTATTCGGAATTAGAACAGATTTTACACCATAACACAATCGAACAAATTACAAAAGATAAAATCATATACCGGGCAACCGAACGATTATTGGGTATTATTGCTGTGACAGTCAAGCGATTGCAAAAATTGAATCCTGACTGGGAAATACCGATGTACAAGTCGGTTATACGATTAAAAAACGTTATACTGTGGAACTTTGATCCTTTGCGTCCATCGTACTTAAATTTTATTCTAACTGCCTTGCTCCCTAAGATTTACCAATACCTGAATTCAAAATATTTAAGCCTTAAACAAAATGAAGCTCTTTAATTTGCTTTTTGCTTTTTTATTTACTGCTTTTCAATTAGTTGCACAGGTTAATTATAAAACTTTTTTTACTGATAGCAGTCTGCGAATCGACTATATCTTGATGGTAGGCAAAGATACCACATTAGTCTCGATTCAGCAGTTTAAACAAGAACCATATTGGGCAGGAAATCCCGAACATTTAATCGACCCATTTAACTTTGGAAATTACCGATACGAAGTCTTTGACTCTGCGTCAAATAAGCTGATTTATTCAAACGGCTATAGCTCATTGTCAGCAGAATGGCGAATCAACTGCCAGATTTTTAACCTGCATGAATTACATAGTTTTTACGAAGCTGTAAATATACCATATCCCAAACAAACGGTCCGTTTTGTGCTAAAATACCGTGACCGCCAGCAAAAGCTACATAAATTAATCGATACTTTTATAAATCCACAGAGCATTTACATTTCCCACGAACAAGCAAAGCAGTACCCGGTAAAATGGCTGATGAAAAACGGACAACCACAGAACAAAGTTGATCTGGTCATCTTGCCTGACGGCTATACAAAAGAACAAATGCCGCTGTTTGAACAAGATGCAAAGCGGATTATCGAAAAACTTTTCTCTTACGAACCATTTTCCCATCACCGCAACGATTTCAATGTAGCAATTATACTTGCACCTTCGCAGCAAAGTGGTTGCGATAATCCCGGACAGCACGTTTGGCGCAATACTATCCTTAATTCGCATTTTTACACATTCAAAACTCCAAGATATTTAACCACAGAGGATTACAAAACAGTCAAAGACCTGGCATCTTTGGTACCTTACGACCAAATCATTGTCCTGGTCAATACCGCAACTTATGGCGGTGGCGGGTTTTACAATTTCGTAAATCTAACAGCTGCGCGAAATCCTAAAGCAGACCCGGTGTTCGTTCATGAGTTTGGTCACGCATTTGGCGGTTTGGCTGATGAATACGTTGATCCCGAAGAAGAAGATTATTACGACACAACCAAAGAACCGTGGGAACCTAACATCACCACCCTTGTGAATTTCGAGAGTAAGTGGAAGGACATGGTGTCCGATACAGTACCCATTCCAACGCCCAGCACTGCAGAATATTCGCAGGTGGTTGGTGCTTTTGAAGGGGCAGGTTATCGTCAGAAAGGCGTTTACCGTCCACAGCAGCGATGCTTGATGCGACAGCTGGATGCGGTTTTCTGTAAGGTGTGCCAGCGGGATTTAGAACAAATTATAAATTACTATGTTAAATAAAAATTTTTTTCGTAGATTTGCGTTATAGATTGTAAAACGACGAAAATCAATTAACAATGAAAAAATTAGTACTAACGTTTGTCTTTTTGTTGCTTTTAGCGGTTAGTTTCATGTCTTGTCGTTCGTCCAAGCCACCTTGTCCTGCTTACCCTTCGACGAAGGTCGTTCATCAAGTTGATTTGCACGTGGCTCGTTAGTTTTTGGATAATTTTCGCACATTAATCCATGGCTGTCAGTGTTTTTGTTATTTAAAACTGATTTTGTTGAAGTTGCTTATTTAACGTTTGGCTAAAGACAATGTCATGGTCTTGTAGGTCAGTTGGCGATTTGGTGGCGCCTGCGATTTTTTTTGAAATTACAGAAATAATGCGTTTTATGCGTAAAGTGTTTTTTTTGATACTGTTTTTGGTCCCATATTTAGGCTTTTCACAAGGAGAAATTGCGAAATTTAACACAGTTTTTAAAGATAATATTTCGTTTGGAGTAGGCTTAAAAAGCAATGGTTACCGAATTTCGTACAGACGGGGATATTTTGTCAACATTTACCAGCGAAATTTTTACGAAATAGAGTTTACACAAATAAAAGACCCTCGCGAAATAAAATTTTCGAACCCTTATTTTTTTTCATCATCTAATATTTATTTTGCTAAAGTGAACGCAGTCAACGATTTACGTGTTGGCTATGGCAGGATGCAGATTTTAACGCAAAAAATGGATCGAGGTAGCGTTGAAATTAGATTTTTAATGAGCGGCGGTGCAAGTCTTGCAATGATAAAGCCGGTTTATTACGTAGTTTTAGACAAAACAGCAACTTATGAATTCGTAACAAAATTTACACGAGATTTACTTCTGCAGCAGGTTATTGAAATGGCACCGTTTTATCGTGGTCTGGACGAACTGAAATTTAATCCTGGAAGTTATATAAAACTTGGCATAAGTTTTGAGTATGCAAAAAAGACTAACGCAATAAGTGCGCTTGAGGTAGGGGGGAGCTTGTCAGCGTATTTGCTGCCTATAAAGATAATTTACGGCAATAGAGGCAGACATCTTTTCGCTGCTCTTTATCTTGAGTATCGTCTTGGGCGATATTTCCCTACAAGCCTTAAGCGAAAAAAGCGTTTAGAACAAAACGAATAAAAATTTTGCGAAAAATGTTAATGGTTATTTCTCCTGCTAAAAAATTAGATTTTCAAACCAAACCCATCACACAAAAATATACCCAACCACAGCTGTTAGAACATGCCAGCATTTTGGTGGACATTCTAAAAAAGAAAACTATCGACGATTTGATAAAATTACTTAACATTAGCTACGGATTGGCAGAACTAAATCTGGAGCGTTACCAGAAATGGCAACCTCCATT
>WFZV01000004.1 GCA_015489395.1 Bacteroidales bacterium | reverse complement strand
TGAACAAAGCCTGTACCATCGCGCAAAATTATAAATTCTATATCCTTGCTACTTCTGCGATTCATTACCCACCCTTTGAGTACAATATCTTCATCAATATGCCCTGGTAAGTCTTTAATGTAAACCCACATAATCTTATCTGTTTTTAAAATTTCTCACAAAATTAAAAATTTTTTCTCTAAATTGCTTCACTTTACAGCTTACAAAAATATTTTGTAACTATCTGATTTTTTCTACGTCATACAATAAAATCAAAAACTCAATGCCATGAGACACATTTTCAAAACTTTACTTACATCCTTAATTATTGCTTTACTTTTACCAGTCAGTATGCTGGCTAACTTCCCTTCCAGGGATACAATAAAAATTATGACCGGTGATAAACAAATCTTAATTATCAAAGAATCTAAAGAAAATCAGAAACAAGCCCTTAAAGGAGGTATCACAGATTTTAAACAAAAAATCCAACAAACACAAAAACAAATCGATAGTTTGCAAATTGTCCTTAACAAGCTACAAGCGCAATTAGATACAACTTCCAACTCTGAAAACCGTCAAAAAATCGAAAATAAAATTGCAGAGATTAAAACAAATATTGCATTGAAGAAAGAATTTATCGACGCATTAAAAAAAGGAATCGAAGACATTAATCATGAATTGGCTGATATGGAAAAAGACTCATTAAAAAACAATCACGAACAAAAACTAAAAAAGTTTAAGCAGTATAAAAACAAGTTCGTGAAAAAAAACTTCAACTCGCACTGGGGAGGTTTCGAAATAGGCTTAAACACTTTGCTTCTGCCTAACTACAAATTTATAAACAACACTAATAGCCCCTTAGCGCCTAATTTAGGGTCAAGCTTGACTTTCAATTTCAACTTTATGGAAGTTAACTTCAAAATCACAAAATTCTGGGGACTTACCAGTGGTTTTGGTCTCCAATTCCACCATCTAACATATTCGGACTTTCCCGTGTTTGATTCGAATAATTATCAATTGTTCCTGGACTCAATGCTATCTCAAAACAATAACATCGGACAACTAAAAAAAGTTAAACTAAAGTACATGAACTTCATTATCCCTCTGCTGACAGAAATTCAATTTGACTCTAAAGGTAATTTTTACATTAGCGCTGGAGGTTACGTCGGTATTAGAACTTGCCAACGAATAAAATATTATTACAACATCAACGGTAAAAACTCTAACATAAAAATCGATCTTGACAACATGTTTAACCCCATAACTTATGGTCTAAGCGCAAAATTAGGATTAAAAGACCTCGAATTCTTCGCTGATTACTCCCTTGTACCATTATTCAAAAATCCCAACAACCCTGAACTTTATCCAATCGACTTTGGCATAAGATGCAGCTTTTGAATTTCTTAAATACTTTCAAATCAAAATCGTAACTAAATCACTTAAAGCCTGCATAAATTACGACAAAACGGGCAGCTTGAGAGTTCAAGCCGCCCGTTTAATTAAATCGCTAAACCTGCTGACAAATTGACAATAGCTTTTCCTGCACAATCATAATAATATCTAACGAAAATTTCACAGACAAAACCAAAACAAAAGTTTAGCCTTCGTATTTGTGAACTATTGTTTCGCCTGTTTCAGTATCATGCACAACGATTTCATAAGTAAACTCCATAACTTTTTTATACAGATAACTAACTCCGCAATATCTATCTTGCGACAGTTTCACTGCCTTCTCCAATTTAGCGTATGGCAAATTTTTACCTTTGAACTCATAAATCAAGTGCATACTCCTGTAATGCTTGGGATGTTGCTCTGTCAATTCTCCATCGACATGAACATTAAACTCTTCAACATCCACGCGCATTTTATATAAAATTGAAATAACATCCATAGCTGTACACCCTGCAACTGAAAGTTGCATTAAAGGTTTTGGACGTGGACCGCGGTCTTTGCCTCCTACCTGTGGCTCGGCATCTAAAATAATCTCAAATCCATTTACAGTACCTCTAAAAGCCAAGCCATCGATTAATGATACTGATACTCTTTCTGCTTTCATAAAATTTGGTTTTTGAAATAAATTGCTTGCAAAATAAAGAAATTTTTTCTTTTTTAACATAAAATTTTAGCCTTACTTATGATAAAAAATCCAAACTGCGACAATCTTATCTGCGAACAGTGTATTGTAAGAGCCAAATCTGCTTTTAAAAATCTAACAACTTTAGAATACCAAAACCTCTATGCCCAAAAAGTCTGCAAATTCTATAAACGTGGTGAAATTATTTACCAGGAAGGTCATCGTCTTCGAGGAGTTTATTGTGTTTATCAGGGTAAACTAAAACTTTACAAAATAGGCCCTGAGGGGAAAGAGCAAATCATCAGATTTGCCCTACCCGGAGATTTAATTGCTTTTCGTGCTATACTTAGTCAGGAAAGTGCTTGTATGACAGCTCAGGCTATAGAAGATGCGGTTTTGTGCCATATACCTGCAAAAACTTTTTTAGATTTAGCCAGAGAAAATCCTAATTTCTCCATGCATTTAATCCAGATTTCGTGTAAAGAACTTAATGAGTCAAACAAATTTATCGTCGATTTAGCTCAAAGACCTGTAAAAATTCGACTTGCTCAAACTTTATTATTACTTTTAGATACCTTTGGCGTTGATAAAGATGGTTTTATTGATGTTATTTTAACACGGGAAGAAATCGCAAGCATTGTGGGAACTGCCACTGAGTCAGTTATTCGATATCTTTCGGAATTAAAGAAAAACGGTTTAATACAACTTAACTCTAAAAAAATTAAAATTCTTAAACCAAACGAGTTAGAAAAAATGATAAAATTTTGAATATGAACATTCTTTTAACAGGTGGACTCGGTTACATAGGTTCGCATGTAGCTGTTGAATTACTTAGCAAAGGCTACGATAATGTTATTATAGCAGATAATCTTTCAAATTCCAAAATCGAGGCTTTAAAAGGCATTGAAAGAATAACAGGCAAACGGCCTAAATTTGAATTAGTTGACTTTCGATATAAAGATCAGGTTTTCGATTTATTCAATAAATATCAAGACATCAACGCAATAATCCATTTTGCTGCATTTAAAGCCGTAGCTGAATCCATTGAAAAGCCTTTGATGTATTACGAAAACAACTTATTTAGCACAATTAATTTATTAAGTATTATCAAAAGTCTTAAATACAAAATTCACTTTGTTTTTTCATCGTCCTGTACAGTTTACGGCATACCCGACAAGCTTCCTGTTACTGAAGACATGCCTTTAAAAGAACCAACTTCTCCTTACGGCAAGACAAAACTGTTTTCTGAATATGCTATTATGGACACAATTAAAGTCTTGGAGATTTTCAATGCAATTTCACTTCGATACTTTAATCCCATTGGCGCTCACCATAGTCTTGAAATTGGCGAATCACCTCTAAAAACGTATAATTTAGTTCCCATCCTCACGCAAGTCGCTACCGGCAAACGCAAAGAATTTTTAATCTTTGGAAACGACTACCCTACCCCGGACGGTACCCCAATCAGAGATTATATTCACATCGAAGATCTGGCAGAAGCACATGTTTTAGCCTTAGATCGACTTTTTGATAATAAAAACCAGGATAAATACGAAGCATTTAACTTAGGAGTTGGACGAGGTTATAGTGTGCTTGAAGTGGTTAAAACATTTGAAAAGGTTTCAGGGAAAAAAATAAATTATCGCATCGCTCCTCGACGTCCTGGCGATATTGCTGAAATTTATGCTGATACAACGAAAGCTAATAAAATTTTAGGATGGAAAGCAAAATATAATTTAGAAGATATGCTCAAAACTGCCTGGCTTTGGGAGATTAACAAAAAATTTTAAATATTGTTATTTTTGTTATTTTTGTAAATGGATATGTTTAAGCGCTTTAAAATGAAACGAAAAATTTTAATAACTGGCGGTGCAGGCTTTATTGGCTCACACGTAGTTAGGCTTTTTGTCAACAAATATCCAGATTATTTAATCGTCAATTTGGACAAACTAACTTATGCAGGAAATTTAGAGAATTTAAAAGACGTCGAAGATAAACCAAACTATGTGTTTATAAAAGGTGATATTAAAGACGAACAACTTGTACGAAATATTTTTGAAAAATACGACATTGACGGTGTAATACATTTAGCTGCAGAATCACACGTTGACCGCTCAATCCAAAATCCAATGGAATTTATTTACACAAACGTTATTGGTACTGTTACATTACTGAATGCAGCACGAGATTACTGGAAAGACAATTATCAGGGCAAAGTATTTTACCAGATTTCAACTGACGAAGTTTATGGGTCTTTAGAAAATGACGACGAATTTTTCACAGAACAAACCCCTTACGACCCACGTAGTCCTTATTCTGCATCAAAAGCAAGTGCAGACCATTTTGTTAGAGCTTATCATAATACTTACAAATTACCAGTGCTAATTTCTAATTGTTCGAATAATTACGGGCCAAACCAATTCCCTGAAAAACTTATACCATTATCGATAAATAACATACTCAATTTCAAGCCGATTCCTATTTACGGCACCGGAGAAAATGTCCGTGACTGGCTTTACGTAGAAGACCACGCAAAAGCTATTGATCTTATTTTTCATAAAGGCAAAATCGGCGAAACATATAACATCGGAGGCAATAATCCATGGCGTAATATTGATTTGATAAAAACACTTTGCAGAATTATGGACGAAGAATTAGGCCGTGAACCAGGAACATCCGAAAAACTAATTACTTTCGTCAAAGACCGTGAAGGACACGATAAACGTTACGCTATAGATGCTTCCAAAATAAAAAGAGAATTAGGCTGGGAGCCTGAGACAGATTTCCAAACTGGTCTTAGAAAAACTGTTCGCTGGTACTTAAACAATCAAGACTGGTTAAAAAATATTATCTCCGGCGATTATCTTAATTATTACGAACGTCAATATAAAAACCGCTTTTAAATGAAAAAATTTGGTGTTTGGATAATATCATCACTACTTGCTATTTCGATTATCTCAATTACGTTTATCCAGATTAAATGGATAAATAAAACTATCAAAATACAGCAAACACAATTTAATATACTGGTTAACAAAATCTTAAACGAGATAATCCGTGATTATGAAAAGCGGGAAATTATCTATACCAAAAAAAGTCAAATAATTTCAGCTTCACCTGACTCGTCTCTGGCTTTTAATTTCGAATTTAATCCTAAAATCAAAAAGCTTATTAAACAAGATATTACAACTAAAGACACAAATATTAAACAATTTTACATTTACCAGGAACCTAAGTCGAGCATTCTTTCGTTTAATGATTATGAATTTGCACGGAAAATCAGTAAAAATCAAAATATTCTATACATCGCAGAACTAAATAACAAATTAATTGGAAAAAAAATTAACTTAGAAAACCGTTTTGACCCAAAGCGACTCAAAGAAAAAATTGACAGCAGTTTTGAACAAAATAATATTAGATTTCCATACGAAATGGCGATTTTAGACCAGAAAAATAATATAATTTACAAAACAGACGGTTTTGACCTCAGCAAAGCTAAAAATGATGTCTTTACAAAAACACTTTTCCCTCATTCTACTTTTTACACAGACCAATACAGACTTATTTTATATTTTAGTGACGAACAAAGAAACCTGTTTAAATCATTACCTGCTCTTGCATACTCAACAATCTTCTTTACTGTTATCTTACTGATAATCTCTATTGCTACGTTTATATTAATTTTCAGACAGAAAAAATTATCTGAACTAAAAACCCAATTCGTTAACAATGTATCCCACGAGCTGAAAACACCTATCGCTACAATTCAGCTCGCAGCTCAAATGCTTACTGACGAATCTTTGCCCAAAGACGAAAATAGAATTAAAGAAATTGCTGATATTATAAAAAAGGAAAATGAAAGAATGCGTTATAACGTAGAGAAAATTTTACAAACCTCTGTTATTGAGCGAGGTAAGATTAAATTCAACAAAAAAGAAATCAGCGCACACGAATTAATTGACAAAGTTACAGATAGTTTTAACTTGCAACTTAAACAAAAAAATGGTTTATTAATAAAAAATTTTAATGCTAAAAACGATCTTATTTATGCTGATGAAATTCACTTTGCTAATGTTTTAGTAAATTTGATTGAAAATGCTATAAAATATAATGACGGAGAACCTGTTATTGAAATTGAAACTTTAAACGACAACGGCAATTTGATTATAAAAATCCAGGATAACGGCATAGGAATACCGCATAAGGACTTGAAACGTATATTTGACCAGTTTTATCGTGTGCAACGTGGTGATCTGCAAACAGCTAAAGGTTTCGGTTTAGGCCTTAATTATGTCAAAAAAATTGTGGAAGAACACAATGGTAAAATTACTGTTGACAGTCAAGAAGGCGAAGGTTCTACATTTACTATCATATTACCTGTTTTAAACAAAACTTAAAAACTCTTAGAATTATGGCTAAAGCAAAAATTCTTTTAGCAGAGGACGATATTAACCTTGGTTCAGTCCTCAAACAATACTTGACAGCCAAAGGCTACAACGTAGACCTGACTACAGATGGCGAAGAAGCTTTTAAAACTTTCATGGAAAACGAGTATGATTTGTGCATTTTAGATGTTAGTATGCCTAAAAAAGATGGCTTTACATTAGGTAAAGACATCAGGCGTATTAACAGTAAAATACCGTTCATCTACCTTACGGTACGTAGTATGAAAGAAGACGTACTTAGAGGCTTTGATATAGGTGCTGACGATTACATTACCAAGCCTTTCAACATGGAAGAGCTTCTTATGCGTATTGAGGCTATTTTACGTCGTACAGGACGTTTGACCGAAAGTAAACAAACAGTCTTTCAGATCGGTAAATTTACTTTTGACTCTGTACGTCAAACTCTTAAAATCGGCGATAAATTAGTACAAAAGCTCACAACCAAAGAAAACGAATTGCTTAAGCTATTGGCAAGTAACATGAACGAAGTTGTCGAACGAAATTACGCACTTAAATTGGTTTGGGGAGACGATACATTCTTTAACGCACGTAGTATGGACGTTTATATCACAAAATTACGTAAATATCTCTCTGCTGATCCATCTGTAAAAATCATTAATGTACACTCAGTAGGATTTAAACTGATAACCAACGCAGAAGAGTAAAATTTAAACACTGGAGTTTTTTTCTTAACTTTGCCGTGATTTTTAGGCAAAGTTAAGATGAAATTCGCTGATTTACCTATAAATGCCGATATAAAAAAGCAATTAATCGAAGCTGCTAAAGCTGGACGTATCCCTCATGCCCAACTCTTTTTAGGCAACGAGGGCATGGGTGGGTTGTCTTTAGCTTTAGCTTACGCTCAATTTTTAAATTGCGAAAAACCTAAAGACGACGATTCTTGCGGACAATGTAAATCTTGCATAAAATACGAACACCTTACGCATCCAGATTTGCATTTCGTTTTTCCTGTAGTTAAAACAGCAAAAATTTCTAAGCCTTTTAGCTCCGATTTTTTAAACCAATGGCGAGAATTCGTCCTTTCATCAAAATTCCACTCATTAGACGATTGGCTGTCTAAACTGGGCGCCAAAGACGCCCAGCCTTCTATTTACGCACATGAAGCTGAGCAAATCGTCCAGACTTTAAGCTACAAAACTTTTGAAGGTAAATACAAAGTTATGATAATCTGGCTGCCTGAATTGATGAACATTTCAGCAGCCAACAAAATACTTAAAATCTTAGAAGAACCACCGCAAAATACTATTTTCCTTTTAGTTGCCCATAGTACCGAAAACATTTTACCAACAATCCTATCTCGCACACAAATCGTAAAGCTTAAACCTTTAAACAGAGAGAATCTTTATAAAGCTTTGCGTGACGAATTCCCGGATATCGACGAAACACTGATTTCCAGTGCAATTGCTGTAGCAGATGGCAACTTCATCACAGCAAAAAATTACATACTCAAGACTTTAAACACTACAGACAAAGACATTAACTTCGACTTGTTTGTACGATTCATGCGAATAGCATACTCTACAAATGCTTTAAAAATGATTGATTTAGCTGAAGAAATAGCAAATTTAGGCAAAGAACAACAAAAAAATTTCCTTCAATATTCGTTAAATATGCTACGTAACAGCTTAATGGCACGAAATTCTTTAGAATCAATCACAGGACTTACTGAAGGAGAAAAAAACTTTATCACAAAATTTAGCCAATTTATCAACCACAAAAATTTAGAAAAATTTAACTTTGAATTTTCAAAAGCTATAGACGATATTGAACGCAATGCTTATAGTAGAATTGTCTTTTTAGATTTGCTTTTCTCAACATCGAAACTTTTAAAACACAAGTAAAAATGCAAGACTTTGATAAATACCTAAGACTTACTCGAGGATGCTCTATATATCAAAAAAATCAAGGAGAAACTTGCTATTCATACCAGGTTGACAGACTACACGTTTTCGACTGGTTGGAGAATGTTAGACCGCCTAAAACCCGTATTCCTGATATAGTTGAGGTCCGTTTTAAAAATAACCACAAAGACTTTTATCGTAATGTGAACAAATTGCCTCTGCAACGGGGGGACCTGGTTGCCGTCGAGGCAAATCCCGGACATGATATTGGAGTCGTCAGTCTGACTGGCGAATTAGTTTATCGTCAATTGCGTAAGTTGGAAATACCCCTCGATGCCGACTTTTATATAGTTTATCGCAAAGCCCGCCCTGTAGATATAGAAAAATGGATAAAAGCGATCAAACGAGAAGAACAAGTTTTAATCCGTGCAAAAGAAATTATTGAGGAAATGGGTTTAAAGATGAAATTAGGTGACGTTGAATTTCAAGGCGACGGGACAAAAGCTATTTTTTACTACACAGCTGACAACCGAATCGATTTCAGGGAACTAATTAAAGTTTACGCTGCTGAATTTCGAATCCGTGTAGAAATGCGGCAAATCGGAGCAAGGCAAGAGTCAGGTAAATTAGGTGGCATTGGTAGTTGTGGCCGAGAACTGTGTTGTATTACCTGGAAAAACAATTTCGTTTCTGTTACAACCAATGCTGCGCGTTTTCAAGAGCTTTCGCTTAACCCGTCTAAGCTTGCCGGACAATGCGGAAAATTAAAATGCTGTTTGAATTATGAATTAGACGCCTATTTAGAGGCTCGCAGAGATTTTCCTGATACGTCTATTCCTCTCAAGACAAAAGAAGGTACGGCTTATTTTCAGAAAAGTGATGTTTTCAAGCGTATTCTCTGGTATTCGTTTGACCCGGAGAATTCTGTGAATATGACCCCACTTCCGATTGAACGTGTTGAGAAGATTATCGAAATGAATAAAAAGGGAATTATCCCCGATTCTTTGTTAATTGACAATAAAAACACTTTAGACATAATTCGTAGCAAACACAACCTTAAGCTGGACGATCTCAACGATAATGCTAAAAATAATCGATAATGTTTAACAAAGGTAAATATGGTTTGCTCGGGCTAATGGCTTTAATTTTTGTTTTTAGTTGTAATCAAAAACACTATTACCAGTCAGCTATAAATGTACCCGGCAGCACCTGGCATTATGATTCTTTAGTACATTTCGTAGTACCGATAAACGATAGCTCTGCATATTATCGTATTTCGTTTAAAATCAAGCATGCCCAAACTTATCCTTATGCAAATTTATGGCTTAAAGTCATATCTAAATGTCCGTGCGGGGCGGTAAAAATCGATACTGTTAATTTATGGTTTATTGATTCAAAAAATCGATTCGTAGGGACAGAAATTGGTGATACATGGACGATAGTTTTGCCGTTTCAAGACAGCGTCAAATTTCCAAATAACGGAAATCTGGAGATTTACATTCAGCACATTATGCGTAAAAACGATGTCAAAGGTATCAAGCAAATTGGTATTATCGTAGATCAACTAAAAACTAAGTAACTATGGGCAAAGGGAAATTAGCCAAATTCGAAGAAATAAAAAATTTTGCCAATGTCCTGCAACCTGATATAAAACAATATGTTGGCAAAGACTTTGAACTAAAAGGCAAATGGCATGAATTTTTCGGAAATAAAAATCCTATAATTCTGGAACTCGGATGCGGAAAAGGAGAATATACAGTCGGTTTAGCACAAAAATATCCTGACAAAAATTTCATAGGCATTGATATCAAAGGCGCTCGGATTTATACTGGTGCCAAAAAAGCTCTGGAATTAGGTTTAAAAAATGTGGCTTTTCTAAGAACCAAAATTGACTTTTTAACAACTTTTTTCGCTGAAGATGAAGTTCACCAAATATGGCTACCCTTCCCTGACCCTCAAAGAAAAAAGCAAAAACGAAGATTGCTTAATGCAAAATTTTTAAATCTTTACAAAAACTTTCTGATTCATAATGGTTTAATTCACCTAAAAACAGACAACCCACGGCTGTATGAATATACTTTGAAAATTTTAGATTTCAATGGCATAAAACCTTTAATAAAAACCGATGACCTGTATAACTCTAATATTAAAGATGATGCTACTGAGATTCAGACTTATTACGAAAAAATTTTTTTGAATGAGGGTAAAAAAATAAATTATATCGTATTTCAGTTAGATAAATACAAAACTTATCAAGAAATACCTGAAAAATTTACATGGAAAAAAACAAGTAAGTATGCGTAAATTTTTTATTATACTTTTATCTCTAATTCTTTTTATCTTCAGCTGCACTACGCAGAAAAATACTGTTTTCACCCGTGCATATCACAACCTCACTGCTCATTATAACGTGTTTTTTAATGGAAAAATGGCTCTTCAAGAAGCCATTAAAAACATAAACCAGCAATGCAAATACGATTTTAACAATCTCCTTCCTATATTTCCTTACGAATGTTCAAATGCTAAAAATTTAGCCGGAACAAAACTAAACCGTACCCTCGAAAAAGCAGCCAAAACAATTACCAATCACTCGATTACCGTAAAACCTAAATTTAAAGACTACCGACATCTTAGCCCAGCACAAAAAGCTTTTTACAAGAAAAAAGAATATGTCAAATGGATTGACGATAGTTATTTACTAATCGCAATTGCAAATGTTTATAAAGGCGAACTATCTAAAAGCCAGCAAGCACTACACAAGATTTTAGACACATATAAAGGCGAAAACACTATACCCTATGCTAAAATCTGGCTTGCCCGCACGTATATCTTGCAAAACCGTTTTAAAGATGCTCTGCCGATTTTAACAGAATTAACCAAACAAAAAAATCTCAACAAAAAGTTACGAAAAGAAGTCTTTTTGACCCTAACAGATTTTTATATTCACAAAAAAGACTACAAAAAAGCCATAAAACCTCTGGAAAACGCTGTAAAATTAGAGAGAAACAGACGTTTAAAAGCAAAATACACTTTTTTACTCGCCCAGCTTTACCTTTATACAGG
>WFZV01000003.1 GCA_015489395.1 Bacteroidales bacterium | reverse complement strand
TACTTAACCCCGATGAAAACATCTTCCGTATTGCAAGAATTTCCGTTCCTGAAGACGCTTACGAATTTTACCGCCCTATTATTGAATGGCTCCGTGAATATGCTAAAAACCCTTTACCTGAAACTACTTTCGAATTTGACCTGGAGTATGTAAATACTGCTTCCAACAAGCAACTAATGCAGGTTATGATTATTTTAGACCAAATCGCTCAAAAACATCCTGTCAAAATCAAATGGTATTACGAATCAATCGACGAAGACATGCTTAACTTAGGCCAGAGATACCAAAAATTAGCTAAAAACCTAAATTTTGAATTCCTTGAAATATAATTTTCTGCACAAAAAATCTTTACACACAAACCAGGCTGTCCTTACGGGCAGCTTTTTTTGTCTATAACCCTAAACTCCTAAAACCGCAAAACATGAAAAACGTTGAAATCAAAGCCAAATGCCACAATCCAGACAAAGTACGGCAATATCTCAAACAACACAATGCTAAATTCATTGGAATTGACCATCAAACAGATACTTATTTCAACGTGCCAAACGGCAGGCTAAAACTACGCCAGGGCAACATCGAAAATTACCTGGTGTTCTACAACCGACCGGATACCAACGAACCCAAACGCTCTGACGTAATTCTTTATAAACCCACTGACCCTCAAACACTTAAGCAAATCCTCGCACAGAGCATTGGAATAAAAATACAGGTCAGAAAAACCCGCGAAATTTACTTCATCGACAATGTAAAATTCCATATCGACAACGTGGAAGGACTGGGAAATTTCATTGAAATAGAAGCACAGGACAATGACGGAACTATTCCAGAAGACGCTTTAAATCAACAGTGTCAGTTTTACCTTCAAGAACTGGGAATCGATACTCAAAACCTTGTTCCGGTTTCTTATAGCGATATGCTGATGATGCAAAAGGACAATTAGAGCAATCCAGCGAACATCCTGTAGGACAAAACGGTGTCTTCTGCTTTATCGAACGGCGCAAGCGCTTCACAAATCGATAAATTACCGTCCCTACTGCAAAGGCTATTATCAAATATGTTATTATGGTCTGTAGCATGCCAAACGCATTAATTTGCTTATAATATAAAATTTCTTTGCACGCAAAACAATACCTAAATTTGGGTATATTGCAAATTTAACGTACTTTTAACACTGTAATCAAGCTGTTTTCAAGGCAAAAACTAAAAAAATCTGCAAATGTCCACTCAAACTAACCAGAGTAAACGACCTAAAAAGATAACTACCAGGGTATTACAACGAATGAAAGAACAAGGCGAAAAAATCGCAATGCTAACTGCTTATGATTATTCTATGGCTAAAATCTTAGACGCTGCTGGAATCGATATACTTCTTGTCGGTGACTCTGCTGCAAATGTCATGGCTGGATACGAAACCACTTTGCCAATGACGCTCGACGCCATGATTTACCACGCACAATCTGTTGTCCGCGCTGTCAACCGAGCCATGGTTGTCGTCGATATGCCTTTTGGAACTTACCAGGGTAATTCCACTAAAGCTCTCGAATCTGCAATCCGAATCATGAAAGAAGCTGAAGCCCACGCTGTTAAAATGGAAGGTGGACGCGAAATTATCGAATCTGTCGAGCGAATTCTTTCTGCTGGAATACCTGTTATGGGCCATCTGGGACTGACACCGCAATCAATATACAAATTCGGAACTTACACAGTACGCGCTACTGACCCACAAGAAGCTGAAAAACTCATTGAAGACGCACATCTGTTGGAAGAAACCGGCATTTTCGCACTGGTGCTGGAAAAAATCCCTGCTCAGCTGGGTAAACGTGTTGCCAAAGAGCTGAAAATCCCTGTAATCGGCATTGGTGCTGGCGCTGGCGTAGATGGACAGGTGCTGGTTACACACGACATGCTGGGAATTACCACTGATTTTTCTCCGCGTTTTTTACGCCGCTATCTCAACCTTAACGAACAGATACTCAACGCTGTAGAACAATACATCAATGACGTCAAAACCGGCGATTTCCCTAACGAAAACGAACAGTACTGAGCCATGAAACACTCAGTCAACATCAGCCTGCAAATTCTTCCTGTTTCCTCGTCTATGCACCCATACGCGGTTATCGACAGAGCCATTGAAGTTATCAAAAACTCCGGCCTCAAGTTCAAGGTATGCCCCATGGAGACTGTTATTGAAGGTGATTACGACCAGATTATGCAGACAATCGATAAAGCTATCAAAACCGCTTATTCGTTCGCTGACCAGGTGTTCGTCAATATCAAAATGCAAATCGCTAAAAACCAGGACGTTTCAATGGACGAAAAACTTAAAAAGTATGTTTGATTTTATGATTTTTTGACTTTTTAATATTTTTATTTTTATGTTTAAA
Source organism: Bacteroidales bacterium (assembly GCA_015489395.1). Lineage (GTDB taxonomy): Bacteria > Bacteroidota > Bacteroidia > Bacteroidales > S143-33 > S143-33. Next base: position 16,517 of record WFZV01000003.1, on the reverse strand, counting down.
TCCTGTTTCCCCTTGCGCCTGTCTTATCAATTCTGCTTTTTGCCGGTAAAAATTACAACCTGCTAAAATCCATTCGATTATGAAATGCAAAATATGCGGTGGTCCTGCTATTGTACAGCTGCCTCATTACAATATGAACCTGTGTAAAGACCATTTCATCCATTTTATTCAAAAACGTGTCAAACAAGCCATCGACCGGTATAAAATGTTTTCGTACAATGACAAAATCCTTGTTGCAATTTCTGGCGGAAAGGACAGCGTTAGCCTTTGGTACATTTTAACAAAATTAGGCTATAAAGCCGACGGACTTTTCATTAAATTAGGCTATGACCATCAGGTCAAACCTGCTTTAGACATCGCACAAAAATTAGCTGATTTGACAGGCAGAAAACTTATTATCGAAGACGCTACCAGATATTTTTACGGAAAATCTGTTTTTGAAGCAGCCAAAATCTTACATCGCCATACTTGCAGCCTTTGCGGTAAAGTCAAAAGATATTTGATGAACAAAGCCACAATCGAATACGGCTACGATGTTTTAGCAACTGGCCATAACCTGGACGACGAAGCATCACTTCTGTTGGGCAATATCCTGCACTGGCAAACAGGTTACATATTACGGAGTTTTCCCGTGCTGGAATCAACACACCCTAAATTGGCCAAAAAAGTTAAACCTCACTGCCTTAACTACGAAAAAGACATCAAAACTTACGTCGATTTGCTAAACCTGCCATATCTGCAACAAACCTGCCCGTTTTCATTAGGCGCAAAACTTCCCATTTACAAAAGCCTCTGGGACAACCTCGAAAAATACCAGCCAAACGCTAAAATCACATTCTACAAAGGCTTTCTGCGAGAAAAAAATAAAATCTTCAAAATACAGGAAAACCAACCTAAACTCCAGGAATGCAACATTTGCGGATACCCCACAATAAACCAAACCTGCTCGTTCTGCTCAGCGCGAATCTCCCTTAAAACAAAAATCGAAAAACTAAACTCATGACACGTCCAGAAAACTCATAAACCAGCTTACAAACCTGTTCAGAAAACATTTGACAAAAATCCTCAAATCATTTTCCAGGCCCCGGGACGAATAAACCTCATCGGCGAACATACCGGCTACAGCGGCGGACTTGTTATGCCGCCCTACCCAACCCTATCAAAAATTTTCTTGCTGCTGACAAATCACTTAAAGGCGAAAAAAAGGCGGGAGGCTGCTGGAATTCCAGCAGCCTCCCGCCCTACTCATCGTCAATTACGTTTATCTCTTAAAGCGGCTTTTGTACAAATTTATTTTACGTATCAAACCCAATCCCCGCGAATATTAAATAATATCTTCGCTATAATCACTGAAATAACGCATAAATTGAACACGCTCGTACATTGCCGGGTCAGAAATGTTTTTCTGGCTAAGTAAACCTTTCATTTGTTCAATGCTATAAAACTCATTTTCAGTCATATAATCGGTTAATTTCTTAAGCATTTGCTTAATTATGCCAACGCCGTTTTTGTAAATCGTCGAAACAATTTCAACTGCATCACCACCGGCCAGTAAAATCTTGATTAAACCTTCGCCATCGTGAACACCTGTCGATGCTGCCAGAGAGCTTTTAACACGGCCAGAAGTTATCGCAATCCAGCGCAATGGAATAACAATGTCTTCTGGACGGGTAAATATAGAAGCTGGGACAATCTTCCTGGCATTAATGTCAATGTCCGGGTTGTAAAAACGATTAAACAGTACCAGACCATCGGCTTTTTCCGACAGTTTTACAATCATTTGGCCTAAATTGGTAAAGAAATAGCTCATTTTGACAATCACCGGAATATCAACCTGTTGCTTTACAGCATCGACAATGTCAAAATAAGTCTGTTCGATCTGGTCACAGGTCTTATCCAAATCACTCGGCAAAATGAAAATATTAAGCTCAAGCGCATCTGCACCTGCGTCCTGAATTCTTTTGGTAAAATACATCCATTCTTGCTTCGTAACGCAGTTTATGCTCGCAATTATCGGGATATCGACAGTTTTTTTAGCATCAGAAATAAGCTTTATGTACTTATCTATGTTGTCCTGCTTTAATTTGTAATCAAAATAATCCAGATACTCGTAATCATAACCGTATTTATCGGCTTCTTTCATGAATTGTTCGTATTCGTTAAGAATTTCCTCCTCGAATATAGATTTAAGCACAATGGCACCAGCACCATTTTCTTCGAATTCTTTGAAGTGCCTTGTTGTTCCGGTAATACCAGAGGCACCGATAATTATTGGGCTTTTAAGCTGTAAACCTGCGAATTTTGTTGAAATATCTGCCATAATTTATTCTTTTTGATTTTAAGTTTAATTTGTTTTTAAAAATCGCATTTTTTTCTCAAATCACAATATACAAATTTATAATTTAAAACAAGATTTTTTGTGCTTCATACGCCTGTTAAACATCTATTCCAAAAATCTTTCGAACTGCCAAACCTATCAAAAACGATAAAGCTGAGACCGAAAGACTGATAATGACCATTTCCAGAAACTGCTTTCCGAATTTCAAATCCTTGACAACAGCCAGAAAATAATTAAAAATTGCGATAATAATTATTGCAGCTATCAAAGCCAAACCCAGCGCAATATAGTAATTGGACAAAAAGATATAAGGCAAAATCAAGACAAAAACAGTGAATAAATAAGCAATTCCCGTATAAAACGAAGCTTTGAAAGGTTCGCGGCCTTCGCCCTCTGCTTTTGTCGAAAGATATTCTGATGCAGCCATTGACAAAGCCGCAGCAAAACCTGTAATCGCACCTAAAATCGCTATTAATCTAGTGTTTTGCAGAGCCAGAGTAAAACCAGCCAAAGCACCTGTCAGCTCCACCAAAGCATCATTTAAGCCCAAAACCACAGACCCCATGTAATTTAACATCTCTTCGTCCATCAAGTCAATGAGTTGTCGCTCGTGTTCGTATTCGTCTTTTATAACTTTCTCTGCTTCTGGAACATAGCCTTTAATCTGGTTGTAAAAAGTCTGCGAGTCTTCCTCGCCTCGTTCCATAAGTTTTACAGCGAACGTCAACCCAAAAATCGAGGCTAAAAGTCCATACCACCAGATTTTAAACTTATTAGGTTTGACCTGTTTTTTTGTGTATTTCTCAAAAAGCTTGTAATGAGCCAATTCTTCAACTGCTATTGTGTCCAGAACTTTAGAATTTTTCGAAGATTTTGTCTTGCGTGCCAGACGTTTATATACGTAATGCTCTGTTATTTCGTTTTTCTGGTATTCAAGTAGCTTTTCGATAATATGTTGCGGTAATTGTTTTTCCATGGGCAAAAGTTTAAATTTTCCGTTGTTGAATTTTTTTCAGATTTAATTCAATAGCCTGCTGATACTGATGAGCTTTTTCAGCAGCTTTAACAGCAAAATCATCTTTTTGTGACGAATAAATAATCGAGCGTGAAATCGTAATAATCATTCCATAGTTGTCATTTAAACCAAAAGTCAGCACGTCTTCAAGGCTTGCGCCAGGCGCGCTAACCCCAGGCACTAACAAAAAATGCCGCGGTACGATATGCCTGATTTGCTGTAATTTATAAGCCATTAAAGCACCGGCAACGAACATTACTTTATTTTCGTCGCCCCACCAGCTACCGTACCTAAAAACTTTTTCGAATACGTAATCGCGTGTGCCAATCTCCTGGATCAATTGTAAATCCCAGGCAGAAGGATTGGAAGATAAGCCTAAAATAATCACCCATTTGCCTTCGTACTTAAGAAATGGCAACACAACGTCTTTCCCAAGATACGGATTTACTGTAACAGCATCAAAGGGCATTTGCTCAAAAAATGCCTTTGCATACATTTGCGACGCATGCAAAACATCTCCTCGTTTAGCGTCTGCTATCAAAAAAATCTGCGGATATTGTTCTTTTATGTAAGCTGCCAATTCTTCCAACTGTTGCCATCCGCGGTAACCATAAGCCTCAAAAAAAGCAGTATTGAGTTTAAAAGCTATGACGTATTTATGTGTAGCATCAACGATTTGCTTGCCAAAGTTAAACAAAGGTTTATCTGTATTGACCACAGCAGATGGCAATCGTTCCATAACCGGATCAATGCCAACGCAAAGCAAAGACTGTTTTTGTTCGATTTGTTCAATAATTTGTTTGATTGTCATTGTTAAAAAATTATTTGGATATTGCAGATTCTTCTTTTTCGAGAACTTTTAGTTTTTCAGCATTTTCAGCGATTTGTAGCTGTTCGATTATAGGGTCTAAATCGCCGTTAAGTATTTCGTTTAAATTGTAAAGGGTCAAATTAATTCTATGGTCTGTAACACGGCTTTGAGGAAAATTATAAGTACGTATTTTAGCACTACGGTCGCCAGTGGAAACCATAGTTTTTCGTTTTGCAGCCAATTCCTGCATACGTTTCTGATACTCAAGGTTGTACACCCTTGCGCGTAATTCTTTCATAGCGCAATCCAGATTTTTCAGCTGTGAACGCTCGTTCTGGCAATATACCACAATGCCAGTTGGTATATGGGTCAATCGCACTGCTGAATATGTGGTATTAACAGACTGACCACCAGGACCGCGGGAAGTTGTAATTTCTTTTTTAATGTCCTCAGGTTTTAGTTCGATATCAAATTCGTCAGCTTCGGGAAAAACAGCTACAGATGCGGCTGAAGTATGGATTCTACCTTGCGACTCAGTCACAGGAATACGCTGGACACGATGCACGCCTGATTCGAATTTTAAAATGCCATAGGCTCCGTCGCCTTTGACATTAAAGATAATTTCCTTGTATCCGCCCATATCTGATTCTGTAAATCGAGTGACTTCGATTTTCCAGCCTTTTTTCTCGCAAAACTTAGAATACATACGAAACAAATCAGCAGCAAAAAGTGCAGCTTCTTCCCCGCCTGTGCCTGCGCGAATTTCGACAATTGCGTTTTTGCTATCTTCCGGGTCTTTGGGTAAGAGCAAAACTCGTATTTCCTCCTCCATTTCTGCCTTTTTCTTTGTAAGTTCTTCAATCTCTTCCTTTGCCATCTGCTTCATCTCTTCGTCGCTTTCTTCCCGCAAAATCTCTTTAGCACTTTGTAGTTGGTTGAGTATATTTTTGTATTCTTCGTAAGCCTTGACTATGGGTTGTAAATTGTGATATTCCCGATTGAGTTGTACAAACTTTTTTTGGTCTTTAATCACCTCCTGGTCAGACAATTGCTTCTCGATTGTATCGAATTTCTCTTTTATGCCACTTAACTTGTTTAAAATTATTTGTTCGGTCATAAGTTTTTTAAATTAAAATTTTAGCCAATCACAAAAATAATAAATTCTCTGCTTGTTAAATAATAAAAAATTCTAAGTACTCTATGTCAATTAGAAATTTAGCGATAAAAAAAATATTTTTGTCACACAAAATTTTACAAAATGAGTCAAACTCAAGAAAATAATCTTTACGAACACCATAAATTAATTGTCGATCCTGGACAAAAACAAATCCGTCTGGACCAATACATAGCAGGGCATTTAGACGGTTGGACACGCTCGCAAATTCTAAAAGTTGCAAAAGAAGGCGGGATTTTTGTCAATGGCAAACAGGAAAAACCAAGTTACAAAGTCAAACCTGGCGATGTAATAACGATAATGCTTCCTGAACCAAAGGAGCCATGGGAAATCGTACCGCAAGACTTACCGTTAGACATAGTTTACGAAGACCAGGACTTAATCGTAGTTAACAAACCTGCTGGCATGGTTGTACATCCAGCCTATGGGCATTACAAAGGCACTTTGATGAATGCTTTAGCTTATCACTTACGAGAAGCCCCGGTTTTTGCCGACCCAAACTTACGTGCTGGCATGGTTCACCGCATTGACAAAGATACTTCAGGCTTATTAGTAGTGGCTAAAACTCCTCAAGCTCATGCCCATCTTGCAGCCCAATTTGCTGCTCACACCACCTCGCGAAAATACATCGCACTTATCTGGGGAAACCTTAAATCCGACCAGGGGACAATTACTGGACACATTGGACGGCATCCTAAAAACAGACAAATCATGGCTGTGTATCCTGACGGCTCACATGGCAAGCACGCTGTAACGCATTGGCGGGTTCTGGAACGTTTTTACTTCACAACATTGGTCGAGCTTACTCTCGAAACTGGCAGAACACATCAAATCCGCGCACACATGAAACATCTGGGACATCCGCTCTTTGGCGATAAAGACTACGGAGGCGATAAAATTTTATATGGTATAAGAAGCAGGCGTTACCAACAGTTTGTCCGTAATACACTCGAAATTTTACCGCGTCAAGCTCTTCATGCCAAAACTTTAGGTTTTGTACATCCCCGTACTAATGAGCAAATGCTTTTTGATTCGCCGCTACCAGAGGATATGTCAGCTGCTATCGAACGATGGCGGAAATTTGCACAAGCTTACGGCGACTCTGAGGACTTTGATGTTAAAAATTTGTAATCTTTTAGATTTTTTTTAACTTTACAAAGTTTAGCTACTGATAAATTTTGCAAAAAATAAATTGGATATGAGCAAAAAGTACACAATCAAAGACTTAGAAAAAATCACCAACATAAAAGCTCATACCATTCGAATCTGGGAAAAACGCTACAATATACTTACGCCCCAACGCACAGCTACAAATATCCGTTATTACAACGAACAAGACGTCAAAAAACTTTTAATGGTCGTCATTCTCTACCGTAATGGCATGAAAATTTCTGAAATTTCTAAATTGCCTTTGCACCGTTTACAGGAACTTGTGCTTAGTTTTAAACTTCCCCACGAATCACAAACCCAGGTTATTGAGCAATTAATGCTGGCTGTTACTGACTTTAACGAAGAATTTTTCGAAGAAATTATTATCAACGACGTTATTGACAAAGGCATAGAAAATGCTGTTGAGCAGACCTTTTTCCCTTTTCTCAAAAAAATGATCCTGCTCTGGCTCACTGACGCCGCTACAAGCTTGCAACTTAATTTCGCACAAAATCAAATCACCAAATTCCTGTGGCGTAATCTCAAATTCCAGCATAACCGCTCTGACAAATGCTTTGTGATTTTCTCACCTTCGCAGCATTACACTGCTCCATCGATTATTTACATGTACTATTTGCTTAACAAACAGGGATTTCAAGTTACTTACATCGGTAATATTGAACACTCTGAACAAATTTTAGAGACACAAAAATTCAAAAACTGCACTTTAGTCACTTCATATTCAATCGTCAACAAAGATTTTTACGAAGCTTTAAATAATGCAGAACAAAACGTCATTGTCCTGGATTTATGCTCAGACCTTCAAAATTACGACAATCCTAAAGTCAAAATTGTACGAGATATTAAGGAATTCAAAGAACTTATAAAAAATTCGTAAAGCAACTAATTGGCTTTCAACGGTTTTTGATCAATAATCTGCCCGTCTTTGTCGATAGTTAAAATCTTATTGTTCAAAATCGCTATTGCTTTACCTTTCGAAAAGGCATAGGCATAATCGTAAATCAATGGTATGACGACACGGCCATTGACGTCAATATAGCCCCATTTGCCGTCTTTCATAACAACAGCTCGTCCATCGGAGAAGAAATAAATCCTGTCGAACCAATCAGTAATCAACTGGCCCTTTGCTCCGATAAACGCGAATTTTCCATCTTTTTCGACTTTAGCCATGCCACCGACAAAATCTGTAACCCAGTCGTACTGCGGCTTTACGACTAATTTTCCTTTTGTGTTGATGAAGCCCCATTTACCGTTGAGTTTTACTTTAGCCAGCCCACCGGTAAAATCTCCTGCGTCATCAAACAATTTCGTAAGCTGCTTGCCATCACGATTGACAAACGAAAATTTATCGCCAATTTTAACGCGAGCCATGTCGTCGTGAAACGGATAGATTTTATCGTACCATTTTGAGATTATTTTGCCCTGACGGTTGACCAGAGCGTATTTCCCATTGTTTTTGGCAATTGCCAAGCCGTCTTTAAAGTCTGTTATCTGGTCAAAAAGTTGAGTTATGAGTTTACCTTGACGGTTGATATAGCCCCATTTACCGTTGATTTGCACTTTTGCCAGGCCATTATGAAAATCGTACGCATAATCAAATTCCGGAGGTATTACCAGATGGTTATTTTTGTCGATAAATCCGAACTTGCCATTGCGCAAAGCTACATGATAATCGTCGGGTAAAGGCTTCCACTGGTACAACAAATTGCCTTTTTTGTCGATATAGTTAAATAGCTCGCCTTTAAACACTTTAGCACGGCCATTGACAAACGAATTTGCATCAGTAAATTCAGGCGGTAGTTTAAGCACGACTTTGCCTTCGGGGTTGATGTATGCCAGATAGTCCCAGACTTTGATAAGGATTGGTTTTAGTGTATGTCTGTATCCCCAGTCCAGGCGTAAAGCAGGGTTGTTCTGGTTGCCTTTTATTGGTAGTAGTTTGCCTGTAGTATCGATATACATCCAGTGCGGATAAAGCTTAACGAGTGCCACGCCATCGCTGAAAGGGGCGGCTGAATCGTATTCTGCGGGGATAACACGCCGTCCGTTGAGTGTTTGATAGCCGTATTTATTTCCGATTTTAACGACAAATAGTCCAGGTGGAGGGCTTTTAACAATGATGTTTTTGTCAATCCAGTCCATTATGAGTTTTCCGTCGGTATTGATGTATGCGACTTTGCCCTGTTTTTCGACAGTAGCCACGGCATTATGAAAAGGTGTTGCGTGGTCGAACTCAATTTCAGTGATTTTTCGTCCATTAGCAGCAATATAGCCGTATTTTCCGTCTTTTCGAACGAGGGCAATGTTTTCTGAATAAATCAAAGTATCGAACAATGGGCTGATGTAGAAGTTTTTGAGGTTGTAAAAGCCATATTTGTTGTCCTGTTCGACAAATACGATGTCGGGGTATTTAGGGTCTGTCCAGAGCCTGTGGTACCAACCTACGACGTAAGCACCGATATTGTTGAGAAAAGCGTATTTATCGCCGTTTTGGGCTATCCAGAACCGTTCGTTATAGCGTTCAATTTTATCGTACCATTTTGTAACCTGGAAGCCGTCTTTAACCAAAGCGTATTTAGCCAATCGCTGGACTTTGTATAGGCCTGTGTCCATTTTTTGGACCTGGTCATACCAACCGCTGCGAAACTTGCCATCTCGGCCAATGAAGCCGAATTGACCCTGTTTTTCGACCACAGCCACGTCGCCGTCAAATTTGTGGACTTTATCATAGAAATCGCTAATATACTTGCCGTGGCGGTTTATAACAGCCCATCTAAGCAAGTCAGGGCTTGCCAGTGCCACATCGCCGTCAAAATCGTATGCTTTTCGAAATTGATAATCAATGACTAATCGTCCGTTTTTATTCACATAGCCGTAAAACCCTTTATAAAGCACAGCGCGGTAGTTATCTGGAAGAGGTTTCCAATCGCTAATTCTTGCACCGTAACGGTTGATGTAAGCGTATTTATCGGCTTTATAGACTTTTGCAACATTGTTGTGGAATGATTCTGCGTCCTGGTAAGGGATTTTCAGGGCAATTCGTCCGTTTTGATCAATATAAGCACAGTCCCAGATAGCTATTAAAAGCGGCATACCACTGTGATAAACGCCCCAATCGTAACGTAAACCTGGAATTTTGCCAAATTTATCCAGATCCCAGAGTTGACCTAATGTATCAATTAGTTTGTATTGTTTAAATTTTTTAACCAGAGCCAGACCTTCGCTGAAATCTTCAGCATAATCGTAAATCGCAGGTATAACAGTATCGCCCAGCACATTGACGAAGCCGTATTTACCATTTTTGCCCTGGACAAGTTTTAACTGTGAAAATGCCTGTAAATTAAACAAAAAAAGCAAAGTTATTGTTAGATAGACTTTTTTCATGCCCGGAAAATTTTGTTCAAATTTGTTTTAATAAATTTCAATTGTTATGCCAAAAAAAGTACATTTGTATGGTGAAAATAAGTATTTAACAATGAGACGGATATTATTTGTAACGTTTTTATTTTTAGCGTTTTTATTAACAAGTTGCAAAAAAGAAAAAAACATCAACCACCCGCAGTCGCAACATTACAATATTAAGGCAGAATTTAACATTATTCCAGCCAAAAAGCAAATCACACGTGGCGATTCGATTAAAATTTTATTTAAACCTAAAACAGCCATTGACAGCGTTCAATTATTTGTTGCCGATTCACTGCTAATCAAAGTCGATTCGCCCCAAACTGTTCGATTTACCCTAAATACTTCAAAAATAACCACATTCGGACGAAAATTTATAACAGCAAAAGCTTTTTACAAAGGCCAGAGCCAATTTTTTAGAAAAACAATCGTTATTTTACCAGAATTTAAGCCAAAACAACTGACTTACAAAATAATAAAAACATATCCACACGACCCTAACGCTTACACACAAGGCTTTGTATTTGAGGATGATACACTTTTTGAATCAACAGGACTCAAAGGCGAGTCGTCAATTCGCAAAGAAAACTTAGAAACAGGCGAAATTTACCAGAGTATAGTCATACCTGGCGATATTTTCGGCGAAGGCATAACACTCTGGCAGGATAAAATCATACTTCTGACCTGGCAATCACATATTGGATTTGTCTATGACCGTTATAATTTACAAAAAATCGGACAATTCTCATACGCAACAGAGGGGTGGGGACTAACTAACGACGGTAAAAACTTGATAATGAGCGATGGCACCAACGTATTAACCTATTTAGACCCAAACACTTACTCACCAATAAAAACCGTCGAAGTATATGACAACCGCGGTCCCCGAACATTGCTAAACGAATTGGAATACATTAACGGCAAAATCTATGCGAATATTTACACCAAAGACATTATCGCAATTATAAATCCTAAAACTGGAGCTGTCGAGGCTTACATTGACATGAAAGGTCTGCTAAAACCACAAGACAGAACGCAAAACACCGATGTTCTCAATGGCATTGCCTACGACAAAAAACGTCATCGCTTGCTGGTAACTGGCAAAAACTGGCCTAAAACCTTCTGGATTAAGGTCATACCAAAATAAAAACAAATTTTATCATGGGTTTTGCTGACATTTATTTCGAACGATTTAAAATTTACAATTCATATTTTCCTGATATACCCGTGTCTCCGGACTTGAAACTAACAATCGTCATTCCATCATATCGCGAATTCAAACTATTTCGGACATTAGAATGCCTTAGCAAATGCGAACATGATATCGTGGCAGAGGTCATTGTTGTTTTTAACGCAAAATTTGGAGAAGACGAGCAAATCCTTGAAATTCACCAGGTTCAAGCGCAAAAAGTTCCAGATTTTTCCACAGAAAAGCTAAAATTCATCCCGATTATCGAACATAATTTGCCACCAAAAATAGCAGGAGCAGGCTTAGCACGTAAGTTAGGCATGGATGCTGCGCTTTACCGTTTTAATTCAATCGATTACAAAGACGGCATTATAGTTAGCCTTGACGCAGATACTTTATGCGATTCAAACTATATTCAAGCCATTTACCAGGAATTCGAAAAACACAAAAAAGCACCCGGAGCCACAATAGTTTTCGAGCATCCTATTGAAGGCGACGAATTTCCGCCAGAAATTTACCAGGCCATAATTTTGTACGAACTTTACATGCGCTATTACATTCAAGCACAGCGCTTTGTACACTTTCCGTATGCTTATCACACTGTAGGCTCGGCGTTCGCTGTCAAAGCCTGGGCTTATGCCAATCAAGGCGGTATGGGACTTCAACAGGCAGGTGAAGATTTCTATTTTCTACACAAAATCATTCCATTAGGCAACTTTTTCGAAATAAAATCGACCAAAGTCTATCCGTCGCCGCGACTTTCAAACCGTGTAGTTTTTGGCACTGGACCTGCTATCCGGCAAATCATTAGCAAAAAAATGACAGATTTCGACACTTATCCGCTTGATTTGTTCCTGATGCTCAAAGACTTGTTCGAAAACGTTGAATCATACTTTGCACGAGACCCGGACATAAGCAAATTTCACCCTGTTTTGAGCGAATATTTAAAAAACAACTATTTCCACGAGGCTTTAAACCAGATGCGTAAAAACTCGTCCAGCCCTGCTACGTTCAGAAAACGTTTCTTTGCATGGTTCGATGCTTTTCGAATACTGAAATTTCTCAATTTTGCCATTGAACAGAAAAAAATACCACAACAGCCTGTAACTCAGGAAGCACGTAAATTACTCAAGCTTTTAGATGTGACACCAGGATTTACAGCACGCGAATTGCTCTTGACTTATCGTAAACTGCAAAACCAGTAGCCTAAAACTTAGCAAGGATATTTGCAATGTGGATTGTTTTGATGTTTAAACCCTGTCGCTGAATAAACCCCTGTATATTCATAAAACACGAGGCTTCGGTCGAAACAATGTATTGAGCGCCTGTCTCCATAGCACTTTCGACTTTTTGTTGCACCAGAGCCACAGAAATTGGTTTCATTTTCACAGAAAAAGTCCCGCCAAATCCGCAGCAGGTCTCTGCTTCTTCCATTTCCCTTAGTACAAGACCTTTTACGTTTGATAAAAGGATTCTGGGTTCTTTTTTAATGCCATATTCGCGCAAGGCACTGCAGGCGTCATGATAAGTTACAACAGCGTTAAATTCTGCGCCTAAGTCAGTCACGCCCAGGTAATTGACCAAAAAATCTGTAAGTTCAAAAATGCGGTTTTTCAGCGATTGGACTTTTCGTAGATATTCCGGGTCATCCGAAAGTTTATGATAATTTCGACGGACAAAGCCCGTGCATGAAGCCGAAGGCGCCACTACAGGATAATCGTTATCAAAAACTTCCAGAAAATGCCGTGCAGCCGTAAGCGTCTCCTTCCAATAGCCGCTGTTAAAGGCAGGTTGACCGCAGCAAGTCTGGTTTGGATTGTAGATAATTTCACAGCCAACTTTTTCAAGGATTTTTATGGTGTCAAAAGCTATTTCCGGGTAAAACTGGTCGATAAAACACGGCACAAAAAGGTTGACTTTCATTGTAGAGCAGAATGTATTTTGACCAAATTTATTGTAATTATTTTTAAAGCCAAATTAAAACTGCAATTTTACGCGGACCTGCTCCAACTGTTCTGGACTGCCAACCACAGTAACGATGTCGTGAAGTCTAAGGCGGGTGTAACCGTGGGTTAAAATAGTCTGTCCATTACGCGTAATTGAAATAATCAGCACACCCAGCGGTAATCGTATATCGCGCAATGGTTTTCCATGGATTTGCGGGTTTAACACTTCAATGTCCTGGGTTTGCTGGCCTTCTTGTTGACCTAAAAGAATTGAAACAGCATGCGGCGAAACAACATAATGCTCCATCAAATTGACAATTGCGGTAGAAGGTTCTACAACGAGTGCGCCTAATTCCCTGAACTTACTGTACAGACTAAAATCTTCTATTCGTACCACAATGTTTGGTATGTTGAAATAAGTTGAGAGCGTCTGGGTTAATTGATAATTTTTATAATCTGTCATGAGTAAAACCGCAGCGTCAGCCTGGTCAATGTTTAAATTTTTAAGTGTTTCAAGTTCAAAATCTTTTACCTGTACAATCTCCAGGAGTTTTGCTTCTTCGGTATATCCGTCGATTGGCTCATCAGTAACGATTTTGACTTCCCAATTTTCTTTTTGTAAAGAGTGAGATAGGTTAATCGACAGATTTTCAAGTCCAAAAATCACCACATCCCTGATGCCTAAGAATTGATTTGGCTGCTTTTTATGGGCTTCGCCCGCAGCAACAATCGCCCATTTCATCAATGGCGGACCAACGAACTGGTTTATAATAATTACGGCAACCAAAATTGTCTCAAATTCAGCTCCAAGTTGAGGAAAAGCATTTGCCACAATGGTAATAAGGCCTAAACTCACACCGGCCTGCGTAATATACGGTGTCCAGCTCAAAAGTGTATTTTTCCAATTATCTTTAATCAACACACTTCCAGTAATGGAAGCCACAGCAATAGCAAATAAGCGGATAAAAAACAAAATAAATGCTACTTTCCAATAAGCAATTAGCACATTTAATTCTATATCCGCACCTACTTTTGTGAAAAATGCCACATAAACATAAGGCGAAAGAGTCTCGATAACTTGCTGAAGATGAAGACGGTATTTGGTATTGTTCGTAATGCAAAAACTGGCAATAATCCCGGCAAGCAAAGGCTCAATATGAAAATGAATATGCCACAACTCAACTGATTTATGCTCAATAAAATGCGCCAGCCAATAAATACTCCAGCCTAACAGCAAAAACAAAGTATATTCAATAAATTTTCGGATTTTAAGCGAAAAAATCCAGGCAATTACTTTTGCGTAAATTATACCTACCAGAGCTGAAACCACAAGCTCTATTAGCACTATTACCACACTAAAAACATCAAATCCACTTCCTGCGATAAGACTCTGCGAAATGGAAAAATTAATGGTAAACAGCAGTATTACTAAAATATCACTGAGAATTATAACGCCTAAAAAAGTCTGGGTAAAAGGTCCTTTTGCGCGCAACTCATTAACCAGAGCAATTGCAGAAGCAGGCGAACGGGCAATAAAAATCGTTGAAATCAACAGAGAAGCACCAATTATCAAAGGCTGAGAAAGTCCAGCAAAAATCGGTAAGCCCGACGAAATCAGATTTAACACAAAAAAGCTAATTAAAAACGTAACCACAAATTGGGCTGTCGCCATTATGGCTATTCTCTTTAACCCATCTCGCAACTCCTTTAAAAACAACTCATTACCAGCAGCAAAGGCAATAAATGCAAGCGCAATTTCATCAATAAAAAACAATTTATCCAGCGATTGGCGTGGAATCATTTTCAAAACATCCGGTCCTGCCAAAATACCAATCAAAATAAAACCTGTTATCAAAGGCAACTTCAACCGCTGAAAACCACGGGCAAGCTCATTCGACGCAATAACAATAATCAGAAATGTGAAAATTGCTGTCAGTAAGGCTAAAATCGCATGATGAGTTATCATAAAAATTTTTTAGATTTAGCAAAAAAACAGGTATTCAAAAATATCAAAAATCATGAAGCTGCACAAATTAGCCATTTTATTAATAATCAGCATATTAACTTTTTCATCATGCCATAAAAATGTCGAAAATAACTTTTTTATCACAGGCAAGGTTCAAAACGCACCCAAAAACCTGACTGTTAAGCTGTTTCTGTCACTACCTACAGGCAGTCAACTTGTGGATTCCACCCAAATCGACGAAAAAGGCAATTTTTCGTTTAAAACAAAAACCACAGGCAAAAACTTTTACTACATCACATTTTCGGGCAAAAACGACAATATTTACATTCTGGCCGACTCAAATACACACCTGACAATAACCCTTGATTATCAAAACATTCTCAGTTCTTACAAAATCCAGGGTTCATACGAAAATCAATTGCTTCAACAGTTAGAGCAAAGGCTATTTCGCACAAAGTCAAAAATTGACACTTTAGCCCAGAGATTTTTACAGGTCAAAGAAAAAGGGCTGGCAGATTCTGCTAAAAAAATTGATTCACTTATCCAGCTCACCCTCGACGAACAAAAAAAATACTCGACTGACTTTATCCGTCGGCACTACAACAGCCTGGTGGCAATTGCTGCCCTGTCGCAAGTTTACGCACCGGGCAAAAGCGTTTTC
Source organism: Bacteroidales bacterium (assembly GCA_015489395.1). GTDB lineage: Bacteria > Bacteroidota > Bacteroidia > Bacteroidales > S143-33 > S143-33. Next base: position 845 of record WFZV01000003.1, on the reverse strand, counting down.
AAACCTCTGGACGATGCACAATTATACTTCATGGTGGACACAGCGCTGGGATGGCGTTATCCCAACAATCCACAGGTGCTAAGGCTTCACAGCCTGGTACTGAACATCAAGGCAGAACAAAAACGGCGGCAAGCCCAACAACTCAGGATTTATCCTGGTGCAAAAGCGCCCGGGTTTATGGTTAAAACACTTGATAATAAAACCATTTCGCTGCAAAATACTGATAGGTTCTTCCTATTAATTTTCTGGTCGCCATTTGGCAACGACGGACTTAAAGCTTTGAACATCGGCTTGCAAGCATCAAAAAATCCTCGACTGCAAATCCTGACGATTTGCCTATCGCCCGATTCTGCACAAGTACAACAATTTTTCGAAAAACACCCGGAATTTAAACAACTGCCAACAGCCATAACAACAAAGTTCTGGAACGATAGCTTGATAAAAAAATATCAAGTCAGAAAACTCCCGGCATTGATTCTTATTTCGCCCAAAAAGCAGATTTTGGACATAAATCCTGATTTAAACCAAATCCTAAACCAGCTCAACTATAAATAGAATCCTGCGATAATTTGTTATTCCACGCTTCTAAAAACCGGTCTATTTCGTACAAATCAACAAAATGGCCGTCATTTAAAGATTTGACAAAAGACTTTAATTTCTGCAAAACTTCAAAACGCTCTTGTTCTATGACTTTTAAACTCTCTTTGTCATTACGGAGTTTTAACTCCTGTTCGATAAAAAACTGGTCTGCATAAAAAAGCATTCTATGCAACAAAAACAATATTCGCTCATATTCACTCTCAAGTCCTAATTCTAATTTTAGCTTTATTATCCGTTTAATTTCC
>WFZV01000002.1 GCA_015489395.1 Bacteroidales bacterium | reverse complement strand
TTATAAACCAATTAGAGGCTGCCTCACGGCAGCCTCTAATGTGTACAGTAGGTTTATTGACTCACAAACGTTACTTCTTCTTTTTCTTATGACGATTTTTACGCAGTCTTTTTTTACGTTTGTGAGTATTCATCTTCTTGCGTTTGCGTTTTCTTCCGTTTGGCATAATTCCAGAATTTTACTTATTTAACTTTTTCTTTTACTTCGTTTAAGAAAGCTTTAGAAGGCTTGAAAGCAGGAATAAAATGCTCAGGAATGATGATAGTTGTGTTCTTAGAGATGTTGCGAGCGGTCTTTTGAGCGCGTTTCTTAATAATGAAACTACCAAAACCACGCAGATAGACGTTGTTCTTATTCAATAAGGCTTCCTTTACAGTGTCCATGAAAGCCTCAAGTACGTCCTTTACAAGAACCTTTTCAATACCTGTTTTTTTAGAAATTTCGTTAACAAGGTCTGCTTTTGTCATTTTACTTGAGTTTTATTGTTTTAATTTAAAATTGTGGCTTACAAAGATATAAGTTTTGAACAAATACGCAAACTTGTGATTTACTTTTTATTCGCCGACAAAGTTAATTTTTTTCATTGAGCGTGAATAATTTTTATAAAAATTTTTGTTGAAGTTTTCGTTAAACGTAATAACCATCTATTTTTCAGCGATATACGCATATTCTAAATTGTATGTTTTTCTTATGACAGCCTGTCCTGGTCGAGTATTCTTAAAAAATGCAAAAACATAATTTAAATTTATCTTTTTCGGAATCGCAACGTTGCTGGACTTTTTAACTTTAAAGTCAAAAGTCACTTTCAATGGATTTTGTGGAATAGGCGACCAAACAATATAATACGCATTGTTCAGCCTGTAAATTCTTGCATTATATGGCAGAACAAAATTGTGATACACAAATTGCTGATTGTCAGGCAATATCAAAGCACCATAAGTTCCAATGCCTCGTGGATTTATTGTTACCTGAATTTTTACAAACTTATCGATATTTATCCTGTCTGGTAAATTAGCTGTAAAAAATGCTTTCGGTGCTACAACAGCACTGTTTTTTAATGTACTTACGTTAATTTGCTGATTTTTGTTGCGATTGGTAATTTGATTATTAACTTTTACCTGTGAAAAAATTATAAATGGAATTAATCCAAAAGTTAAAATTATAAGAAAACGTTTCATAATGATTTGATTTTATGATGTTTAAAACAAACCGCCGTTCTTGTAGATTTCCAATTGTACTTCGGAAAACGGATTTACTTTACCCTTTTTACCATTACGAAGATTTACAATTTCACCTGTAATGAAATTTACTCTAATTCTATCACCGTCCTTAATATCCAGTTCCTTCAGTAATTTCTCGTCATAAGTGAGGATGGGTAAAGCCGAATTAATAGCATTTCGCTCGTAAATTGCACCGAACGACTGCGCTAAGATAGCGCCCACGCCTAAAGCCTTGAATCCATCAACAGCTTGCTGACGTGAACTTCCGCTACCAAAGTTTTTTCCTGTAATTATAATGTCGCCGGGTTGGACTTTTTTAGCAAAATCTTCGTAACCTTCTAAATTATCGAAAATGTACTTACCCATTTCATTCACGTCAGTTATAGTCAGGTAACGGTTGTGATAAATCATGTCTGTATCGATATCATCTTTAAGTATCAGCCAAACGCGGCCTTCGATTTCTGTAGGAGTCTGTTTTTCGATTTGTTCATTACGTTTTTTATGTTGTTCGGTGCGTTCTTGTTTTATTTTTAAATCTTCTTCTGTAGGTACAGCAGGCTCTTCGGGAATATCGTCAACTGTGGTAATATAACCAGCTACAGCAGAGGCAGCGACAACAGCAGGTGACGCAAGATAAACCTCGCCTTTACCCTGCTTGCCCGGGAAGTTGCGGTTACCGGTGCTGATTGTAACTTCGCCCGGTCCGTTCATACCGACCTGGCCAGCAGCGCATCCTGCGCAACCAGCATTCGAAACCAGGGCGCCAGCTTCTTTAAAGATTTTTATCAGTCCTTCGTCCAATGCTTGTTGCCATACGCGGTCTGTAGATGGTACGATTTTCAAGACCACGCCAGGTGCCACTTTACGGCCTTTTAGAACCCGGGCTACTACGCGCAAGTCCTCAATACGGCCATTGGTACAGCTACCTATAAATGCTGAATCGATTTTTTTCTTTTTAACCTCAACAATGTTAACTGTTGCATGAGGCTTGCCAGGCAAAGAAACCATTTGCTTAAATTTACTGAAATCCAGCTCATAAACCTTTTCGTACTTAGCATCAGGATCAGCGAAAATAGGGTCAATTTTTCGTCCCAATCTCATTTCAAAATGTCGATAAATCTCCTCATTAGGTTCAAAAAATAGTATAATTGCGCTCATCTCCGTAGCCATTGACGCAATGGTAATACGCTCGTCTAAAGTGAATTTTTCAACCTCATCGCCGTAAACCTCAATAGCTTTGCCCAGCATCGTAGTTGTGCCAAATTCATTCAAAAGATTTAGCACAATATCTTTGGCAGTAAGGCCTTCAGGACGTTTGCCTTTCAGTATAATTTTAACAGTAGGCGGAACTTTAAACCAGGTTTTTCCCGTTGCCCAGATAGCTGCAACGTCTTTATCGCCCATACCCTGGCCAAAAGCAGCAACAGCACCTAAAATATTTGCATGTGAGTCTGTGGAAACAGCTGTTGCACCAGGCCAGACCAGACCGAATTCAATCAAGGTATGTGTACCAATTCCATTGTTTATGTCATAAACACGAATACGGTGTTTGCGAGCAAATTTCCGGCAAATCTGCTGGTTAGTTGCGTATTTAGGGTCAGAACCAGTTGGATTGGTGTCGAATGTAAAAAAGGTCTTTTTCGGATCGTCGATTGTCAAGCCGTGTTCTTCGATATGTTTTACTACATTTGGTCCGCCAAAATCTCTGGCTACACGTGTATCAATTGTAATATCGATAATTTGACCTGGTTTTACCTCGTCAAATTTAGAGTGATTGGCTAAAATTTTTTCAATTATTGTCATTCCCATAATCGATAAGTTTTTGTTATTTAGCAAAGTTAAAAATTTATTCATAAATACGATAAACATATTAATTTTCGTCAAATAACAAGAAACTGCTGCAGACAATTGCATTTGTTTTTTTTCGTTGTAATTAGAATGAAATTCAGACTTAAAATATTTGACCAATGAAAAAAATATTAGCAGTCTTACTTTTAACTTTTGCCTTACTAACTAAAATTTATGCTACATGGCTGCTTATTCCCATGGACGACAAGCAAACCAACCACCTCAAAGCTTATGGCATAACGTACTGGGTTCTGGAAAACGGTGTGGTAGCTTATTGGCTATTAAATTACCGTGGCGGAAGTTTTATTTTTCCATACCACAAAGAAATTGAAAACCAGTGCATTATACGCGGAGTCTCGTACGAAATTATTTCAGATGCCCAGGCACAATCGATTTTCGATTACATTGCTCGGCCTGACGTAAATATGGACAAAGTTCGCCTGGACAAAGCTCCTAAAATTGCCGTTTATGCTCCGGACACTTACCGGCCATGGGACGATGCAGTGATGCTGGTTCTCACTTATGCAGAAATTCCATACGATCGAATTTACGATGAGGAAATTTTACGCGGCGATTTATCCAAATATCAATGGTTACATTTACATCACGAAGACTTTACTGGTCAGTACGGTAAATTCTGGGCAGCTTACCACAATACAGCCTGGTATAAAAATGAGGTTGCGAAAGCTGAAGCTGAAGCGCATAAATTAGGTTTTCAAAAAGTCTCGAAACTTAAACTTGCAGTTGCCAAAGCTATTAAACAGTACGTCTATAACGGAGGTTATCTTTTTGCAATGTGTTCTGCTACAGATACTTACGATATAGCATTAGCAGCACAAAATACTGATATTTGCGGTCCGATGTTCGACGGTGATCCCGTTGACCCGGACGCCAACGAAAAATTAGATTACTCGCAGACCTTAGCTTTTACGAATTTCAAAGTGATTTTAGACCCTTATGTTTACGAATTTTCAGACATCGACAATACATACGACCGTCATGTAACTGAAGACCAGGATTATTTCACGCTTTTTGACTTTTCGGCCAAATGGGACCCTGTGCCAACCATGCTTTGTCAGGACCATACCAAAATTATTCACGGTTTTATGGGACAGACCACAGCTTTTAAACTGGATAAAATCAAGCCAAATGTAATTATTATGGGAGCTTTCAAAGCAGCTCACGAAGCGCGTTATATTCATGGAGAATATGGCAAAGGCATGTGGACATTTTATGGAGGTCACGACCCGGAAGATTACCGCCATTTAGTCGGTGACCCACCAACAAATCTGGATTTACATCCACATTCGCCAGGATATAGGTTAATTTTGAATAATGTGCTGTTTCCTGCAGCTCGTAAAAAACATCACAAAACCTGATTATTTTGTTTTTCAAAACTTTTATTTTTGTATTAAAGTGCTTAAAAAATTTTGCTTGTGAAGTTTAAATTTGTCTTAATAGCAGCTATTATCTTTTTATTTTCAGTTAGTTATGGTCAAAACGTATTCTTGCGGCATTATTCTGTTGAAGACGGGCTTTTGAGTTCAGAAATTTATGCACAAATCCAGGACTCATCGGGATATTTATGGTTCGCCACAAGCCGAGGAGTATCGCGATTTGACGGAATGGACTTTACAAATTATACTGTCAAAAACGGCCTTCCCACAAACTCAATCATTACGCTTTTTTTAGACGCTAAAGGCAGGCTTTGGTTCGCTGGATATGATGGCTCTTTGTCTTACTATGACGGCGAAAAAATCGTTCCATACAAATACTTGCAAATTGTCAAAGATTTATCCTCAACATATTTCATCAACAACCTTTATGTGGACGAAAATTTTAATCTTTACTTCGCTCCAAATAACGGCGGATTTTATAAAATCGACTCAGCTGGCCATGTTTATGACCTTTTGAAAAACTACCCGAAAAATTTTAACTACATCATACAAAAAATTGGCAATCAATACTTTTTTATTCAAAATAATATCAAAGTACCGCCCGGATTTAAAGTAAAATTCACAGACACAGCTATATTTATAAGTACACCACCCAAAGGCCTACGCCGTCATGTAATAAAAAAAGGCGATACTTTTTACGTTTCGTTTGCCAATAATCTTTACCAAATTTCAAAAAACAAAATCTCGCAAATCAAATCTTACAAACAGGAAATTAGCGGGCTGTACCTGGACAAAACAGGAAAAATCTGGGTTAGCGTGCTATATACCGGTGCTTTCGTATATTCAAACGATGATTTTGACCATTATTACTTGCTTTTAAAACGAAAAAGCCCTATCCGCGTACTGCAAGACAACGAAAATTCCTACTGGTTATCCACAACAGAATCAGGAGTTTATTACCTGCCAGGTTTTAACTTTTACAATTACAATGAATACGGCTTTTCTGACTTCAACATTATTTCAATTGCCTCACAGGACTCGATGATTTACTTCTCGACTTTTGACCAACAACTTTTCAATTGCATTGTTCACGATAATGTCATAAAATCAATAAATAACATCGATTACGGCGACTCTACAAGATCAACAATAAACGATATTTTAGCTACACCCGACGGTACTGTTTGGTTTTTAAGCAATTACCTGATTAAGTACAAGAATCACAAACTAAAAAAAATCCAACAAGTCTGGCGCGGTTATAGCCTGGCACTTGCAAATGACGGTGGTCTACTGGTCACTACGAGCTACGGCTTCTACAAATTCTGCGGAACAAAACTCTGCTACCAGTTTACTGACCCACGAATTCCCACATCAAACTCCATTTACCAGGACGACAAAGGTATTATCTGGCTGGGGTCAATCAATGGACTGTTTTCGCTCATAAACGATACTCTTTACTCCTGGGGTAAAAGCGTACCTATTTTAAAAACCCGGATCAATAACATCGCACAATACAAAAATTATATCTTACTGGCTACAAGCGGATTAGGGTTCATTGCCCTGCGACCAGAAGATACAACTTTAATAAACATAACCTCAGCTCAAGGCCTCACTTCAGACTTTATTACACATATCCTGGTGCAAGATTCAGTAATCTGGCTTGGAACTAACAAAGGACTTACGAAAATTACTGTTACTGACAGCATTAACTTTAAATACAAATTAGAAAACTACACATCCATCGACGGACTTTATGCCGAAGAAATCCGCGATTTAGCACAGTCGGGAAATGCTATTTTCCTGGCTACCAGCAAAGGGCTTGTTTCTTTTTTCCCTAAAAAACTAAAAAAACAATACTTCTATCCAAAAATCCTTATCGACAGCATAACAATCGACGGAAAGCGAGTTAAATTTACAAATAAAATAATCATCAAACCTTCTGAACACAGCCTCACAATTTACTTTAAAGCTATAAGTTTTCGCGCTGGCAAAAATATTATCTACAGATACAAAATCCAGGGCTACGACAACAACTGGAACATAACCAAAAACCGTTACATAAGAATTCCCAACCTTCCTGGCGGACGATACACTATTTACCTATCTGCTGCAGCAGAGCCAAACATCTGGACAGATAAAGTGCAAAAAATCAAGATCATAAAACGAGAACATTTTACTCAGACAACAACCTTTTATATACTGATTTTCACATTCTTTATCTTGATAATCGCACTAATATCGCATTTTAGAATTAAAGCCAAACGCCGTCAAATCGAACAGGAACGACAACTTATGCTTGCCGAACAACGCGCTTTGCGCTCACAAATGAACCCACATTTCATCTTCAACGCTTTAAACTCTATCCGCAGATTTATCCTCGAAAACGATATCGACAAAGCAGACTATTACCTGACAAGCTTCGCTACTCTCATGCGAAAAGTCCTGGATAACTCACGACAAAACTTTATTACTCTCGATAACGAACTCCAAACTCTAAAACTCTACCTGGAACTTGAACACATGCGATTCGACAAAAGCTTTGACTTTGAAATCCAGGTCGATCCAGATATCGACATCTACAACTGGCTAATTCCTCCAATGATTATACAACCATTTGTCGAAAACGCTATCTGGCACGGACTTGCTTTGAAAAAATCAAATGGCAAATTGACTATACAATTTCAGAAAAAAGGCGATAAAGTCCTGATAATCATCCAGGACAATGGAATCGGCCGCGAACGCGCAAAACAAATCGCTGCCAAACGAAAAGGTCATAAATCTACTGGCCTGTCAAATACTTCCGAAAGACTTAACCTTATCAGCCGCCTCTATGGCAAAAAAATATCGCTTAAAATCATTGACCTTTACGACGAAAACAAGCAGCCTGCAGGTACACGCGTCGAAATCTTATTCCCTAATTTCGCTCAAAATAGCTTCAATTCTGCGAATTAATTATTTTATTTTCATGTTGCCCAAATACTGACGCACAATCCTATTGATGTATTTACCAATTACGTCAAACTCTAAGTTCACCACACTGCCCTCACGGATATTATGAAAATTCGTAACTTCATACGTATATGGAATTATCGCAACAGAAAACATATTCGGCCTGGACTCCACAACTGTTAAACTTACGCCATTAACAGCAATTGAACCCTTTTCAACTGTAAAATATCCTGCTTCTTCATTTGTCTCATACTCAAAGTAATAGTACCAACTGCCGTCCAATTCCTCAACTTTCGTACAAATACCGGTCTGGTCAACATGCCCCTGGACAATATGCCCATCCAAAAAACTGTCCAGACGCAAACTCCTCTCAAGGTTTACCTCATCACCGATTTTCAGCAGCCCTAAATTAGTGCGTTTTAAAGTCTCTTCAACAGCTGTAACTTGATATACATCGTTTTTTACGTCAACAACAGTCAAACAAACACCATTATGCGAAATACTCTGGTCAACTTTTAACTCGTTGACAAAAGGACAGGTCAGAAAAATATGCAAATTTCCATTATCTTCTTGCAAATCAACCACTTTACCCGTGGCTTCTACTATTCCTGAAAACATAACCTTTAACTTTTTGAATTTGTCGAAGTTTAAAAAAACCGTTTGACTAAAAAAATAATCTTGGTCATCTTTTAAAATTTTTGTATAATTGACTAAAAGACAAATTGTTATTTTGCTTTGATAATCAAAAAATTACCAGATAAGCTCTCTGCCCAAATTTCTTTGCCAGGTTCAAAAAGCATTTCCAACCGACTTCTAATTTTACGCGAAATTTCCAACAGACAACTAATTATTAATCATTTGTCCGAAGCTAATGATACCAAAATACTTAAGCTTATTCTGGATAACCTGGACAACAGCGATATTCACAACCTAAACGTAGATAACGCTGGCACAGTTTTTCGCTTTCTAACAGCATATTTAAGCATTCGTCCAGGAAAATACATCATTAGTGGAGACAAACGTCTACAACAACGACCTATTGCTCCGCTGGTTAATAGCCTTAAAAAATTAGGTGCAAATATTTCTTTCATCTATCGATTTGCTTCTGTACCTCTTTATATCGAAGGAAAAGAACTTCATGGCGGCTCTGTAGATATTGACTGCTCTTTAAGCAGTCAATTCGCTACCGCTCTTATGCTCATTGCTCCTGCTTTAAACAAAGGACTCAAAATTTCGATAATTAAACCTACTTCAAAAAAATACATAGACCTGACTTTCAAATTATTAAAAAATTTAGGCGTACCAGTACAAAAAAATAACAACAAAATTTTTATACCAAAACACAAAATCCAGCCACAAACAGTCACTGTAGAAAAAGACTGGTCTGCTGCCTCATTCTGGTATGCTTTTGCCACACTTGCAAAACAAGCAAACATTTTACTTAAAGACTTAAATCTCAACAGCATACAGGGCGACAGCTTCATTAGTTCCATCTACGAAAAATTAGGAGTTATATCTACACAACTACCTGAAGGCGTGCTTATTACTAAGACATCAAAACCTCAAATACATCACTTCACCGCAGACCTGAGTGATTATCCCGACCTGGCAATACCTCTCATTGTCAACCTGATACTGCTTAACATTAAATTTTCAATTTCTGGACTGACTAACTTACATTTTAAGGAAAGCGACCGTATCCTGGCTCTTAAAAACGAACTTCAAAAAATCGGTGTCAAACTCATTGAACTTGACAGTGGCGAACTTAGCTGGATTGGTAACCTGCATTTACCTGAAAGACTTAAATTCAACTCTTACAACGACCATCGTATTGCTATGTCGCTCGCTCAACTTTCTATGTTTCAAAATATCGAAATTGACAACCCAATAACAGTGAACAAATCTTATCCAAAATTCTGGCAAAACTTAGAAAATCTTTATCTTAACAGTAATTTAAACTAAAACTCATTATCATTATGACGAAAAATTTTATTCTTAATCATACAACTTTTAACAACCACTCTACGTCTCTAATCTATCACCCAATAGCTTTACTGATTAAGTCACACAAAATAAC
>WFZV01000001.1 GCA_015489395.1 Bacteroidales bacterium | reverse complement strand
TTGTGTTTGTTGAGTTTATAATGTCTCTGGTTAAAAATCCAATCGTGGTAAATGTCTAAAAATGGTTTGATAAGAGTATGTGAGAAGTCATATTTTTCAATGTTTGGTATTTTCATAAGTATTAAATTTTCTATTTAAAAAGTTTCGTAAATATTTGATTTTCTTATATTTGTAAATATCTCGATGCAACCAAAATTTAGCTAAAGTCAAACCCGCAATAATATGCCATATTCCCCACCATCCAGCGATGAACATCATTCCGCCGATGTTTAATTCCGGGGGGAATATTTTAGGATTAAAAATTAAAACCAGTGCAAGTCCAGAATTCTGTATGCCTGTCTCAATTGCGATTGTTTTTCGCTCTTTGTACTTCAATCCCATGGCTGCACTGAAAAAATAACCTATGGAAAAAGCTAAGGCATTATGAATCAAAACCAGGATAAAGATAAATTTGATGTGTTTTAAAAACAACTTGTAATTGGCCACCAAAGCTAAAATAATTAATATCACGAAGAAAATTATCCCCAGCCATTTAAAAAAGTTTTTCAACTTTTCAGCTACTTTAGGAAACTTCCAGGCCACAAAAAGTCCCAACATCATCGGTACACCCAGAAGCAACATTACAATTTTAAACATCTCCCAGAAGGGTATATGCAGAGGCCTAACCAGATTCGATGCGTGTGCATACAAATTTCCCCAAAAAGCAAAATTAAACGGAGTTGTAAAAACAGCTAATAATGTTGTTATCGAGGTCAAAGTTATTGATAATTCAGTATTTGCATTAGCTAAAGACGACATAAAATTCGAAATATTACCTCCAGGACAAGCAGCAACTAAAATCATACCCATTGCCACACTAGCTGTTAGATAATCCCGTAATAAGTAAACCAGAACAAATGTAAAGGCAGGTAACAAAATTAACTGCGAAGTCAAGCCTGTTAGAAACATTTTGGGATGCTTCAAAACCCGCTTAAATCCAGAAACACGTAAACCCAAAGCAACACCAAACATTATAATCGCCAGAGCAATATTAATAATCATCTGCGATCTGGCGCTAAAATTAATCCTTATACTATCAAGAGCCGCCAACTGCTCATACATAACCCGAACCTCTACAAAAATTTTAACAAATTTAACTAATATTTCAACCCAAACAAAAGAATTTTTTATCTAACGTTCAAATATTATGAGTAAAACCTTTTTTCAATCAGCAAAATTCTAATAATTTTGGATAAAATTAATTTTTTGACAGGTGAACCAAAATCATGTTCAAATCATTGCCAACCAACTTAATATTAACCCATCACAGGTTGAAAACACACTTTACCTGCTCCACAACGGAGCTACAATACCATTCATTGCCCGGTACCGAAAAGACCAAACCGGTAATCTCAACGAAGTACAAATAGAACAAATCCACGACTTAGAACAACAACTCATCGAAATTGATAATCGACGAGAATTTATTTTAAAAACCATTGACCAACAAGGTAAACTTACTCCTGAATTAAAAGCTAAAATCATTAAAGCTCAAACTCTTAGCGAACTTGAAGACCTTTATTTACCTTTTAAACCCAAACGACAAACAAAAGCCCAACAGGCCAGAAAATTAGGCCTTGAACCTTTAGCCCTGCAAATCCTCAGGCAACAAAACATCGACCCTATCGAACTGTCCAGAAACTTCCTGAACGACAAAGTCAAAACTACCGAACAAGCACTTCAAGGCGCACGCTATATCATCGCCGAAATCATCAATCAAGACACTGAACTACGCAAAATCCTGCGAAAACTCTTTGAAACAAAAAGCCTGGTCAAAACTAAAGTAATCAAAGACAAACAACAGCAGGGCATCAAATACAAAGACTACTTTGATTACAGCGAACCTGTTACCAAAATCAAATCCCACAGGCTGCTGGCAATATTCCGTGCCGAAAAACAAGGCTTCATCCACCTCAACATTGCTCCTGACAAACAGCAAGCCCTCAACATTATTAGACAAAAATACCTTAAAACCAACAACGCTGCCGCCCAACAGGTCGAGCTATCTATCAACGACGCATACAACAGACTGCTAAAACCATCACTGGAAAACGAACTCAGACAAAAAATCAAACTCCAGGCCGACCTCAAAGCTATTGAAGTTTTTAAGCAAAACCTGCGACATTTGCTCATGGCTCCGCCATTAGGCAAAAAACGCGTTCTATCTATTGACCCAGGATTCAAAACTGGCTGCAAAGTCGTTACTCTCAACGAACAAGGCGATTTGCTCTTCAACACCACAATTTACCCACATAATGACCCTAAAGAAGCATGGAAAGCTGCTAAAACTATCTCTCGTCTGGTCGAACAATACAAAATACAGGTCATTGCCCTGGGCAATGGTACAGCAAGCCGTGAAACTGAACGATTCCTCAAAAAAATCCGATATCCACACCCGGTCAAAATCTATATCGTTGACGAAAGTGGCGCTTCCATCTACTCAGCATCCCAGGTTGCACGAGAAGAATTCCCCGACTACGATGTCACTGTGCGCGGCGCAGTATCCATAGGCCGACGGCTTTTAGACCCCCTGTCCGAACTGGTTAAAATCGACCCTAAATCCCTGGGCGTTGGCCAATACCAACACGACGTTGACCAAAAACTGCTTAAACAAGCCCTGGACCGTACTGTCGAATATACCGTTAATCAAATTGGCGTTGACCTCAATACTGCTTCTAAATACTTGCTAATGTACGTTTCAGGAATTGGCAAAACCATAGCAGAAAACATTGTTAAATACCGCGAACAAAACGGACGATTCACCAATCGCAAACAACTTCTTAACGTTAAATTAGTCGGACCAAAAACTTTCCAGCAAGCAGCAGGATTCCTCAGAATTACAGATGGTGAAAATCCACTGGACGCAAGCGCTGTACATCCCGAAAGCTATTACATTGTCGAAAAAATGGCTAAAGACCTGGGCGTAAATGTCAAAAACCTTATCGGCAACAAACAGCTGCTTGGGAAAATAAAATTAGAAAACTATATCGATCAGAACACCGGCATACAAACATTACGCGACATTATCAAAGAACTGGAAAAACCTGGACGAGACCCACGGCAGGACTTTAAAGTACTGGAATTCGACCCAAACATACAATCAATCCACGACTTAAAAGTTGGCATGGTGGTACCAGGCATAGTCAAAAATGTAACGAATTTCGGTGCTTTTATCGACATTGGCATTAAAGAAAACGGACTGGTTCATATCTCCGAAATGGCTGACCATTACGTCACTGACCCAAACCAGATACTTCACGTTCACCAACACGTCCGTGTCAAAATCATCTCCATCGACATAGAAAGAAAGCGCATAGGTCTATCCCTACGCGCTTTGAACCAGAATCAGGAAACCAGCGAATAAATCTTCTTTCGCTTTACATACCACGCACCAGCTTAAACATACGGTTCCAGCGAATACGTTTAGTAAGTGGAGCGTATTTGTCGATCGAAAGCCAGATTATGATTGGCGTACCAACAATGTGTGTTTCAGGCACAAAGCCCCAAAAACGTGAATCGGCAGAATTATCACGGTTGTCGCCCATCATAAAGTAATAATTCCACTTAAACGTGTATTTATCAGTCTGTTTGCCATTAATATAAATTTTTCCATCGCGCACAGTCAGCTTATTGCCTTCATAAACCTGAATTATGCGCTGGTAAAGTGGTAAGTTGTCTAAAGTCAGCTTGATTGTTGCGCCTTTCTTAGGTATCCAGATAGGTCCGAAATTATCGCGGTTCCATGCTATATCCGATGTATTTCCAAGTTGCATAAATCCGGGTAAAAGTCTGTTCAAGCTGTCGGCAAATAAATAGTGAAAAACGTCCAAAAACTTCTGTTTATCGACATATTTGCCCTTCAAGTCGTCCAATTTCTTAACAATTTCTGGCTTAATGCCATTGGCCAATAGAAACTTTTTCAATGTATCAGTCACTGTGTAAATGTTTCGTACATGTGGAAAGATAAACTCGTCAGTCCACCATTTAGGCTGGATAACTGGCTTAAGAAAAACGACATCACGAATTCGTTTGATTTTGGTTAATTGCTCTTTGTCCAGAGGCAGAATAACAGCATTCTGCAAATTGTAATTCTTCAACTCAGGCATAAAGTACAAAACTTCGCTCGGGATATTGTACATTTGCCGCAGATATTCCTCTGAAACGCCGATAGAACGCAAGTAACGCTGATTCAACGGCAAATTTTTCGTTACGATTATGTATTTAAGCATCATGTGCTTGATTGGCGCGTCTTTTTTGCCATTGATATAAACCTGAGCATTAATCACTTGCAGGGTATCGCCGGGTAAACCAATACAACGTTTGACATAATTGTCGGTTTTGTCAGGAGGACGGTAAATTTTTCGTCCAAAAACGCCCCTTCGCACCATGCCTGTATTTGGATCAACCACCTGGTCTTCTGTTACAGCTTTCCAGCCATATTGACGAACAAAATCGTAATAATCAAGATTTGGGAAATTGGCTAAAACAGTGTCACCTTCAGGAAAATTAAAAACTACAATATCGTGATGCTTAACAGTGGTAAGGCCTTTCAAGCGTTTGTATTTCAACCTAACAGCGCTTATGTACGATGGGATATTTTTCGTGCCTGGCAAAGTATTATGCACCAAAGGCACGCTTAACGGCGTCATTGGCAGTCGCGGACCATAGTGGTATTTGCTAACAAAAAGATAATCGCCGACCAGCAATGTACGCTCCATGGACGAAGTCGGTATCAAATAAGCCTCTATTAAAAACATTCGAATTATGCTGGCAACCACAACCGCATAGATTATAGCATCAATCCATTCGCCGGCTTTAGTTGGCTTTTTACCACGTTTTCGCCAAAAAATCCAATTAACTTTTTTGGTAAAATAATAATCAAAAAGCACCAATTCGAATAATAAAAGCCACCAATTGCCTATCCAGATAACCAGCAGCAACCATGTAATCGAGTAAAACAGGTACCAGAAAAGCGATTTAACCTTGATTTCGAACTTGAAAATTTTAACTGTTTTAGGCGGCTTTTTCTGCTTATCTTGCTTCTTTTTTGCAGATTTAGACATAATTCAAGTAAATTTTTAAAAACCGTCTCAAAATAAAAAAATTTTCCTGGCGTGCAAAAACGCTTTGATTTATATTAAGCTGTTTTTGTTGAAAATTAAGAATTTGATTCATTCCCTAATTCAATAAAAAGCAAACTGTTACCCTCGACGCAAACTCAGTACGCCAAAGGTAACAGCTACTTTTGCAATTAATCAAAAATTCGTGCCAGGCTTAGACTATGGCATGTTAATCACTGCATTACGAACTTGCGCAGTAGTCTGGATTATTGAGTCCAACGTCGGTTCGTCCATCTTTACAATTGCTTCAATGTCCTGGGTAAAAACTACACGACCATTGACAACTTTCCTGGTTTTACCCTTAACCTTTTTATCAATAATTTGCACAGGTTCAAAAGCCTTTTGTAACTTCTGAAACTGCGAAATTAAGTAGTCGAACTTTGGATGACCTTTGTAAACTTCAAGCAATTCGACCAATTTGTTCAAAATATCTTTTTGACCACCTATTTGACTGCGCAAATCAACATATTTGTTGTCTTTTTGTACCTGGGTAAGCAAATAAAAACTTTCAATCCAAACCCCGGTTACAGCCATAAGGCTTAGATAACTGCGATTTGTCGAACGGAAGTAATTATCGATCTGGTAAAAACTATTTACAGACAAAAACAGCAATGAATCAAGATTATCCGAGGTAGTGACCAGATATTTTAATGTTTGAAAATCAAAGAATTGTGCTACTCGCAAATCAGCGGACAAACGAAAAATTGCCTGCAAATAGTCAATAATCTGCGAATTTTTATGGTAAATATTCAAATAACCCAGGTCAGCACTAAAAACACCCAAACCTAAAGCCTTTTTCAGATTTATGTCGTATTTATCAATCAGACTTGTAGGAGCCAGATAATCCTTATCGAACGGAATATGATAAGACTTAATCATTGCAGCGATTTCAACTGGCGAAGAAAAACCAGCAATAATCTGGTTAATCTGCGCAACTTTGCTTTGATCAATATGTTCGAAAAAGGCTTGTTCGTTAAATTGTTCAATCTGGCTGGTATCTTTCTCAATATTGGCCAATTCCTTGTTAGTGTTCTGCTTTGTACCCTTTTTGCACGAAGAAAATATCACAAAAAATGATAGCAAAAATACAGCTAAATATTTAACTCGTTTCATTGTTTATTGTGTTTTTTATTGTATTGCTAATTAAAATTCAACGTAAAAGTGCAAAATAAATTTGTTTTATCGTCGATAAAGTAAGTAAAAAAAGAATAAAAACCAAAGCCCATGCTATTAAACCTGCTAAATACGAGCGACCACCACTAAATCCAAAATCCAATGCAGTTCCAAAGCTCTTTTTAACTCTTAGACTTACACGTCCTTCCTCTTCTGTAATATACTTCAAACTCCATATTTCGTCAAGTATCAGGTGTGTTAAATATCCTACAAAGGTTCCCAATGCGATTGCAAATTGCGTTCTGAGCGGTATTTGGCTGCCCTTTAAAAGATATAACGTCAGAAAAAAAGATATTAATGCTGCCGGTATTGAATGAAAAATCCCACGATGTCTTGTATATTTCTCAAAAATTTTGGCTATTACTACATAAACCAAAAAATATACTACAGCTGCCAATAACAAACCCAGAAAAACTCCAAGTCCCTGTTTATAAGTATAATAAACAGTCACTCCTGCTGCGAAATATCCATAAATTGTAAAAATTATCTTTACCGGTAGCCCTGAATCGCTGTCCATATCAGGCAAAAACGAAGCTATAGACGTCACTAAAAACACTATCAACGCATACAGCACATTATCGACCCATTGCCAAACATAACTAAAAGTCGCCAGAATAAAACCTACTGCAGAACCTATTGTCAAATGAGTCTTGAAATCAGCCATTTATCCGAAAAATTACTTTTTTATCAAAAAACTATAACAAAGTTATCATTTCTTTACATTTTTCAAAAAATCATCGACATTTTTAACATTGCTAAAGCATTGATACTCTTTTAGTCTATTCCAGCTCTCAAAACCTAAATTCCTGGCTTTGGCTAAGGCCACTCTGGCCGAATCTACCTTATTTTCAACCATATACAAACACGATTTATAAAAATATACATCAGGATTCTCAGGGTCGTCCATTTGATAAATACGTACAATCCGTTTTGCCTGATCATAAAAACCACTGTGTATCAAGTCACGTGCCATTGAAAAACAAACTATGCTTATAAACTCTTTTAACCTATTATACATTGCTTTGTAATTCAAATCTTTTTCTGTTTTTATCTTCTGGTTTAAAGCTGAAATCTCCTTGTGCCACCACTTTACATCTTTTTGCTTCAAAGCCTGCACATATTGCTGTTGCAAGTATGTTTCGATACGATAAATTTCATTTTGTTCGGCTAAATAATTCTTGTACTCACTACTGCTGAGCAATTTAGACAACTGTTTTTGATACCTTTTAACTGATTTAAGACCCGACAAAAATTTTATAGCACTTTGATAAGCCCAAACCTGGCTTTCTACAGTCTGCGAACTATCAATTATCGAGTCCCAAACCGCTTTTATCTCACGAATTAAAGATTTTTGCTTTTTTACAACTCCATTGCGCATAGCATTTGCTTCAAACCACAACAACGTCAATCGCGAATAAATCTGCGGTGCATACTGGTGACCACCATTAAATACTGCGTACCAGAACGGTATGCCATAACTTTGTGCCACTTGCGGCGAAATTTTCACAACTTCCCAATAATTAAAATCATTTCGCCCTGCAAAAGCTGCTGCACAAAACTGCTTGTTTTCCAGCATACTTATCGACAACCCTGCCGAAAGACTGGCAACTCCACGAAAACGCTTATCAACCTGCGTTAAATACACTGCTACCCTGCCGCCACCAGAAAATCCAGCGTTATAAAGTCGCTGAGTATTAACCTTCAAACGACTAAACAAATCCTGCATCAACCCGCTTAAAATCCTGTCCAGGTCCTTGACATTGTTCTTAAAATTATTCGACCCGGCAATCACGTAACCATAGCGACGAGCTGCTGGCATGAGCCATTTAACCATCTTTCCTCCGTTTCCCTGCGAGTCAAAAGCAAAAATCACCGGAAAACTGCCGTCGTTCTTATACTGTGGCGGCAGATACAACACGTAGCTCTGTGTTGTATCTGCCGCCTCTCGTACAACTATTGCTGTGTCCAACGGATAAGCGTTGAATTTTGCCGATTGCCCTGAACTGTGCGAATCTTTTTTTCCGCATGACAAAAAAGCCAGTAGAATGAACAGAAATAAGTACCTGCTTTTCATTGCTTCTGATTTAACATTTTAAACTTTAAGTCTCAAAAAGCAAACGACAATACGACCAGCTCAACACGTATATTCCTCATTACGCCAATACCCTGAACCTGATCACTAAAAATTTCTCGAAAAATCACACTGACAAACGCTAAATACCCGCTGACATAAGAGCCTATTGCCGCTTGCAAATACATAATTGGCAGGCTTGCGCCTGCCAATTATGTATTTGTACAATCAACTTTGTAAGTTAGCAAATTTCTAATTTACAGAAAAATCCTGAACGTTATTTTTTGTCGAAAATATGGATATTGTCAATCTCCCAGGTCATTCCATCTGTTGTGCTGCCTGTGTAGCGAAATGCAATATAAACGGTCTGCTCT
Source organism: Bacteroidales bacterium (assembly GCA_015489395.1). Lineage (GTDB taxonomy): Bacteria > Bacteroidota > Bacteroidia > Bacteroidales > S143-33 > S143-33. Next base: position 27,445 of record WFZV01000001.1, on the reverse strand, counting down.
TTAGGCAATGCTATATCGCCAGAATTTTTCCATACCCAGAACGTATTTGAACTATCGCTATTAAACTGTACGAGCGTCCAATTAGCGCTCAGCAGATTCCCCTGTGTTCCGTCCCAATTTGTACAATAATAAACTCTTAGCCAATCGCCTGAATATCCATGAGCATTGTCGAAGTTAAATACAGGATTTTGTGCCTGTGTCAAATCAAGTGCAGGTGAAATAAACCAGACATCTGCCTGGACATGGCTACCGCCAACGTAATTCTTGGCAACAGCGCAACCAGGAGGATTACCAGATTGCGATTGGTAAGTCCAGTTAACCGAACCTTCAAGTGCGATATTTTGCCAACCGCCAGAGGTCAAGCTGCCATCGCTAAAGTCTTTCATAATATTAAGCGGCAACTGGAATCTGTCGTGAGTCATATCAAGCTCTTTGGGCGTATTGACATAAAGCTGGTAATCAGTATTGTATTTACCCAAAATACCTACAAACTCGCCACTACCTTCTGGAATTTGCTCTGCTGCAAATGAAGCATAGCCGCTCGTACGAACAATAATTTCATTGCCGTTTGTATCAACAAGGTGATGATTTACAGGCTGTGGCGGGTCTGCATAAGGATTTGCCCATGTTGTACCCAATTCATCATCGACAAACTCTACCGGATTTAACTTGACATAACGGTACAAGAGATCGTCATTTATCTGGTCCATGGTGATTAAAATCGGTTCGACATCCTGGTTCTGGCAAGTCTTAATTATATGTTGGTCAATCACTTCTTGCCCCTGGATACGTCCAAACCTCGTCACGCCGTTATCGTCATAAGTTGAGCCTAATTTGATAACTCCATGCGAACGGCCTAAATACAAGCCTTTTAAACGTACAACAATCCTCTGTCCTTGGGGATACATTGTATAAAGATAAGTCTGGTCTAAAAGTATAGAAATACCAGCTGTAGAGTCCTGGATAACAAGCTCTTTGTAAAAGTTTCCGTAACGGTCAGTCGAAATAACATTACCACAAATGACCAGATTGTCCTCGATTTTCAATGTATCAACCGATAACGGCAGCATTTGCTTGAGCTGCTTGATTGTGATATTAGGTTTAATTGTGTCTAAAGTGTCACAATTTGACGGTGGTACATCAAAATGCTGCTTTACACAGCTGTTTAAGCTTAAACCTATTACCACCAAAAATAATATTGATAACGATTTGATTATTGTTTTCATGGTTTATCTTTTTTAAGTTTTTATGTTTTTAACTGTTTAAAAATTAGAACCTTATGCTTAAATTAATAAAGTATTGACGGCCATAGTAGTAATAATACTTTGGCGGGAATTTGTTCGGGTCTTGCGTTTGGGTATCAAAACGAAGTTGTTCATAACCGCCAGTTTGGATATTTTGATTGTTAAAAATATTGTTGACTGATATGCTTAAATATGCTAAATATTGCCTGAATTTAATCGATTTAACAAAATAAGCATCAGCAGTAACTCCACCCTTTAACTTTTGCTCCATGATAATCTCATTCCATTGCTCAGTACCAGGCAAAATATAAGCGACAGCCTCAGGTGTACGGCGTTCTGGATTGAAATCCAGATAATTATCTTCAACATAATTAACATTAAATCCTGCGAACCAGTAATGCGCACTATTATATCTCAAACCAGCTGAAGCTGCGGTCTGTGGTGTTCCTGGAACTAAAAATCCTTTAACATAAACCTCTTTGTCCTTAGCAAGCACTTCCGAGCTGTTATCAACTGTGATAGTTACCAACGGACGGGAAGTATAACGATAATATCCAAACGAACCTACTGCTGTAGCTGTTAAAGCCGACGAAATTTTGGCTTCCATTGCCAACTCTATGCCTTGATGAGCTGTATTGATGCCTGTCAAAACATAATTTACAAAAGCCCGGTATCCATCATGATAAAAACTGCGAACCTTTGTACGGTCTTTAAACTCAGTATAATACAAAGTCACATTAAACTTCAACCGTGGCGCACGCAAATAATAACCACCATCAACAGACATGATTTTCTCTGACTTCAGATTATCAACAACATCATTACGAGTACGCGGCGAAACAAAGGAATTCATAAACGTCGGAGCCTCTGTCATATACGCAGCATGTACCACAACGTAATGACGACCGGTGATTTTGCCTGTTACCCCAAACTTTACACCATAATTAAAGAAATTATTGACCTTTGACTTACCCAGAGAATTATTCGGGAAACGCCCATTTTTCATATAACCATAACGCCAAAAACTTGTATAGCTCAAATAACCTGCACCGTATAAATCTACGTGTGGTAAACTCCACAAAGCCTGCGCCCATGTACGGCTATTTACGATAATTGCATCGTACTTGTAACCAAATACATCGCCCTGTTTGATAATATGATTAGGAATCTGCAAATCGTTTTGCGCTGAATCCGGACTACCAAAGTCTCTTTCAGCATATTTATCAACATCAACCCAATAATCAGCTCCCAACAAATCAACTAATTTCTTAAAATCTTTCGTAACATAATACCTGGCTAAGAATCCACCATCAACTTTGAGATTGTCTTTGATAGTTTTGTTTAAAATCGACGCCAGAGCAACCTCACGCTGGTCATAACGGCGGTCTTCAACAATATACTGAGCGCGGTAACCTTCTACGGTGTTTCCTGCAATACCATTAGCATTTTCGATTACTTCATAACTTGAACGGTTGGCATCGTACAAACGAGACCAATTTATCTGGTTATACGACGAATCTGTGGCAAACAAATCAGCAACAATCTGTGCCGACTCCTCATTTGTCATATAACTTGGCAAATAACGGTAATAATCCGGACGCGGGTCAGGTGCGTTATACCAGTTCAAAGCAGTAGCGCCATTTACACCTCCGCGCAAACTAAGTGTTGTCGTAAGCTTTGTATTGTCGTCAATATTCCAGACATCTGTGAGCAATAAAACAGGTATGTGCGAATGAGCAATGCGGCTGTTTCTCTTACGTCCGTTTTGCCAACCCCAATATGGGTTATAATAATGCGAACCGACTAAATCATAAACTTCTTGCACAGTTGCACCAGCTTTTCCTCGTCTGATTGGCGCACCAAAAAGATTCATCACAATCGAATGTCTTTTCAGCTGCTTTTCTACACCAATGTAATATGCCCAGGCATCGTAAAAAGTTCCGGGAATATAACCTTCTTGCGACCATCTATGGCTTGCAGAAACTGTAAAAGCCCAATTATTAGGCAATAAACCTGTGGAATACGTAAACATCAAACGCTGACGGTAAGTTCTATTGGTCAATGAATACGTAACATTATAGCCTTTGCGGAACTTTGAAGGAAACATATCGATATTAGTCGAACCTGCTATATTGCCAAAAGTCAAATCATTACGTTCCAATCCCAGATAACTTGTTCGATAACGTGTAACATTATTCAATCCGCCCCATAAAGACCAATAAACCCGTCCATTATCCATGTTTTCCATGGGCATGCCGTTGATATCTACTTCGTTATACATATTGTCATAGCCACGGACCCTGAATCGCAACATTCCCAGGTTATAAGCAGCTGCAGACAAAAATACATCACGCGACCCGTGTAATAGACCGGAAATATTTTCTTCGCCCAGTTCCTCTTGCGACACTTCATCTTGTGAAACCTCCAGCTCTGCTTCGTCTTGATTTAATTCAATCGGCTGCATAACAATATTTCCAAGATTTAAAACTTGATTCTGTGATACTTTCACCTGTGTTAAATAATCAATGAAACCTGTTGCTGTGACCAAAAGCTGATATTCTCCAGCTTTAGGCAAAGTAAGTTCAAAATTACCTTGTGCATTGGTCTGTGTCGAAATGTCCGTACTCAGAATTTGAACTGTCGCTCCAACAACAGGTGAATTCGTCTGGTCTAAAACTTTTCCTATAATTTTGGTCTGGGAGAAGCCAACTGAAAATAAGAACATTAGCCCCAGAACCAAAAATAATTTTTGTTTCATACGTTTAAAATTTGATGTTTTTAGCGTTTTGTTTTTTAAATTTTAATTATCTTTGGAAGAGCAAAGTTATAATTTATTTAAGATATGAAAAGAATTTTAGTACTGTTTTTTATTTCGTTTTTTTACGTTTTAACTTTCGCTCAAAGAAATTACAAAGTCGCTTGCATTGGATTTTATAATGTCGAAAACTTCTTCGACACAATCGATGATCCAAATAAACGTGACGAAGAATTTACTCCTAACTCGCCTCGCCACTGGAATACGCAACGATATGACATTAAATTAGCACATATCGCTACTGTTATTCAGAAATTAGGCACTGACTACGTCAAAACCGGTCCCATTATCATGGGCCTGGCAGAAGTAGAAAACCGCAGAGTTCTGGAAGATTTAGTAAAACAACCTCAAATCGCAAACCGCCATTACCAAATAGTACATTTCGAAGGACCTGACCGTCGTGGCATTGACGTGGCATTGCTATATAACCCATTGTTTTTCAGACTTTTAAACGCAAAACATGTACCTGTACATCTGGCTGACCATTATCCAACTCGTGATATTTTAGTGGTTAAAGGCATTTTAGACCATACAGATACGATTTTTGTTTTGGTCAATCACTGGCCGTCCCGCTATGGTGGCGAAAAACGAAGCGCTCCAAATCGCGACACTGCCGCAGCCACAGCACGAAGAATTATCGATTCCATTTTTACAATCAACCCCAACGCTCGTATTATCGTAATGGGCGACCTTAACGACGACCCCGATAATGAAAGCGTTGTTAAATATCTTCGCGCAAAAGGCAAGAAAAAACAACTTCAACCCGGCGATTTATACAACCCAAGCTACAAAAAATTTAAAAAAGGCATAGGAACTTTAGCTTATCACGATTCATGGGACTTATTCGACCAAATCATGGTTTCACAGGCTTTGCTTAAAGACCATAACCATTACAAATTCTGGCGTTACGAAATATTTAACAAACCATTTTTGCTACAAAAAAGCGGACGATTTGAAGGTTATCCGTTTAGAACTTACGCTGGTGGACAATACTTAGGCGGATATAGCGACCATTTACCTGTTTACATTTTACTAATTAAACCACAGTAAATCATCAAGTTATGAAACTTGACGCAGAATTCATGCAGGCAGTTCTGAACCTGTACGATGCCTTAATCGAAAACGGCATTTACGTTGTCTATATCGGAAAATTTAACCAACGTATTACTAAGTTTTTCTCTGAAATGGTCGAATCTGAGTTAGAAAAAGAATGCGATAACAAAATAACCCGCCGAAGAGTCTACCATACAATCGTCGAAATCCTGCAAAATATGCAACGACATGCTGACGAACTTGGCGAAGGAAGCGGACTATTTATGATTGGACGCAAAAACCATATTTATTACATTATCACCTCAAACAAAATCCTGAAATCCAACGTACCTAAAATTAAAAGCACCCTCGACCAAATCAATAACGCTACTAAAGAACAACTAAAAGAAATGTACAAAAAACAATTGGTCGAAGGACGACTGTCTGAAAAAGGTGGCGCTGGCCTCGGACTGATTGACATCGCCCGTAAAACCGATACCAAATACGAATATCTTTTTATCCCGATAAACTTTGAACTTGATTATTTCGTACTCAAAATTGAAATCGACAGAATAAAAATTATTCAAAACTTACAAAACCAGGCTTCTTAAAACTAAAAAACACAAATTTCGCCGCAATTAGCTCTAATTTTACAACCCAGCACTTAAATTACGAACTAAAAAATACAACCGAACATCTACCACGAGCAATCAAGACAGCTAAATCGAATTCAAACCTCTCTCCAACTCATCAATGGAAGGTAAGAGCTGTTCGTCCCCAAAACCTATAAACAACTAACGGCTGCCTGTGAAAGGCAGCCGTTAGTTCGTACATTTACCAGCCAATTTGCAAGTCACACTTTTCGCAACGACAAATTTTGTTAAAATACGGGTTATCGCTCATTTCTATATACGTAAAAACTTCTGCTATTGATAAAACCAAAATTCTCGTGGATTTATTGCACAAATAGGCAAGTAAAATCCTAATCTTCAAGCAGTTGAATACGGTATTTTGCTTTTTGTTCGTCGGTTAAAACATCTTTCGGATATCGCAAATAAATCCAATGTCCATACATTGGATTAGGCATTACAATGTACTTAGTACCAAACGAATCTACGTCTTGATACAGTAAAGCAGCGTCTTTGTCGTCAACATACTTTCGATCAAAATCCCCCATTGAATCGCCAATATAACAAACTACGTGGTATTTGCTCTGGACTTTTTGTCTGCGTGCAGTTTTATCGCTGGTATTGGTGCGCATAAGCAAATGAGCGCTATCAGCAAAAGCGAATCCTTGATTTTGCAAATTTACCAGAGTATATTGGCGGTTTTTCTCGCGGCGGTTTGTGATATAAAAAACTTCAACGCCTTTTTGTTGAGCATATTTTGTAAATTCTACTGCACCAGGCGTAGGATTTGCCCGTGCTTCACGAACCCATTTATCCCAGGTTTTATGTGTAAAACTCTGTCCGTTTTTTATTAAAAAAGTTTCGTACGGACTATTGTCTAAAACTGTTTCGTCAATATCAACAATCACAGCCAAAGGTTTGCTGCCATGATAATTTGCAAGTGTTTGGTCTATAGCATGTTTTGCAAGATTAAATCCCTGCAAATATAAAGCTTTTTTCTCGTTAGAGTGCTGATACCAGAATACCGATACAACTAACTGATTTGCAAGTGGATTCAATTTTATAAAAGTAAAACCTGTGGCCAAAATCCCAATTAAAAGGCCTAATGCAAAAATCTTAGCATTTTTCTTCATGATTATCGATTTTTAAAATTTATTTTTCGTAGTTGTTTAGCTTTTTATTTGTTCAAAAAGCTGTAAATTTAGTGACTACAAAAAAACGAAAAATTATATTGGCATCAAAAAGCTTTAAAATAAAATTTCATTTTCCGCCTAAAATCAACCTTTGCAGAAGTTGCGACTATGCTTACGGCGATGTACACAAAGGACTAATGTGCGGTATAACCAACGAGAAACCTGATTTTTATGCTTATTGCCCATATTTTAAACTTAACAAATCGCGCGATGCTGCTGTCCACAAGTACGATGACTTAAACTCCCGTGCCAAATACGGACTTATTGAATTCTGGACGATAATGTTTATAATAATCGTGCTACTCAGTCCTTTTATCGAACTTTTGGGCAGAAATGCTGTATTTTTCATCGTTGCGCTCGGACTTTTTGGCTATAGCATTTACACATATTTAATAAAACACCAAACCAGCAACCTGCCGATATTTGCTTATGCATACATCAGCCTTGCTAAAATAGTCTTAAAATACAAGAAAAACTCGCACGAAGACCTGTTAATTGTACGACAAACATTAATCCGTCTCTTTGGCGCTAAAATAGCTGAACAGGCAATTGATTTGCAATTACCTTCTGATTTAAACATAATCTTTAAAACACTTCGAAACCTATCGTCTTTAGACCGACGGTTTCTTTTCTCGCTACTTTGCCAGCTGTATGTGTATAACAACCTAAATGGATGTAAAAACGAAACGATTTTAACACAAATAGCTCAAAATTTAGGCATTAAACAAGACGAACTTTTTAGAATAAAACAAATTTACCTAACAAAAGAATACCAACACCAGAGTCAAAAAAAACAAAAACAACACACTACATCTCACAATGTATCGATCGAAACATATTTTAAAATCTTAGGCTTGCCCGTTGATGCTACAGAACAGCAAATCAAAGCACAATTCCGCAAACTGGCAAAACTCTATCACCCTGACCGGCAACCCAACAAAGAAGCTGCACAGCTCAATACCGAGCATTTCCGTATTATCCTCGAAGCTTACGAGAAAATAAAACAATACAAAAACATAAAATAAACGACTGACAATTTGACCATTCTTACCATGTTTGTATCTTTTTTGTTACTTTTATCTAAAAACTTCAAACCACTTAGAATATGGGAAAAAACAAGAAACTCTCTCTTATCGAAGCCACTTCTATGGCTGTAGGAACAATGATTGGTGCCAGTATATTTTCAATTTTTGGATTAGGAGTAAAAATTGCAGGTAAAGATTTACCAGAAGCTTTCATTCTTTCGGGTCTTTATGCTTTAATTGTTGCTTATTCCTATGCGATTTTAGGTCAAAGAATCATATCTAACGCAGGGCCTATTGCCTTTATTATCAAAGGCATAGGAGACAACGTAATTACTGGAGCTTTAAGTGTGTTGATGTGGTTCACTTATGTCATTTCAATTGCCTTGTTTGCCAAGGGATTCGCTGGTTACTTGCTGCCAGCTATACATGTACCTCTAACAAACGTAAACATCGGAATAGTCGAAATCCTGGTCGTTGCCTTCTTTACTGTTTTAAATTTTTTCGGTAGTAAAGCAGTCGGAAAAGCAGAATTTTATATTGTCCTTATAAAAGTATCGATTTTGCTGGTCTTCATATTTGGTGGTTTTTTGACTATAAATTGGCACATGGTTAAACCAGTTTTTGATAGCAAACACGTAAATGGATTGCTTAATGCCTCAATAATCTTTTTCTTATCGTACATGGGATTTGGCTTAGTAACCAATGCTTCGGAGAATATTAAGAATCCTCGTAAAAACGTACCACGGGCAATTTACATAAGTATAGCTATAGTTATGTTTATTTATGTTTCGATTGCACTTGTTACTATAGGTAATTTGCCAATCTCTGAAATAATCAAAGCAGAAGAAAATGCTCTCGCCGTAGCAGCTAAACCATTTCTTGGGAACTTCGGATTTGCGTTAATTACCATTGGTGCATTGTTCTCAATCTCTTCTGCGTTAAATGCTACACTTTACGGTGGTGCTAACGTTGCATATTCGCTCGCTAAAGACGGTGAATTGCCTGAATTTTTTGAACGTAAAGTCTGGTTTAAATCCACTGAAGGTCTGTATATTACAGCAGGTCTGAGTTTAATTTTAGCTCTTTTCTTAAATCTTAATGCAATTGCTTCAGTAACCAGTACTGTCTTTACAGTGATTTATATCTTTGTTTTAATTTCTCATTTAAAACTGGCTAAGCAATATGGTGGCAATAAAATTTTACTAAGTTTTAACTTAATCATTTTGCTTTTGATATTTTTAGCTTTAATGCGATATCAATGGATGACAAGCAAAAGCGCTTTTTATTCGAGTATTCTTATTTTTGCTTTCGCTATAATGTTAGAATTTGCTTACCGTGGTCTAACACAGCGTACAATGAAAAGCGACAGAATTCAAACTTTCCCGAAAAATTAATTTACAGTTAATTTCGAAACAATTCCCTGACAAATAACGAAATTCGGCTGCCCGGTGGGCAGCCGTTTTTTTAATCGCTAAATCATTAACAAAACTTAACAATCCGAATAACTTACTAACATCCAGAAATATAGACAATTTTAAACATATTTAGAATAATTCTAAATTAATAATTATTTGCAAATAAAAATTATTTAACTTATGTTTACAAAAAATTTATTTTCAAACTTTTAAAATTCAAGTTTATGGCACAAAACTGTTTTCTGACAAAACAATCATTAGCTTACACCACATTAGGCGGCAATATGCTTGCTAAATGGTGGCCCAACCAGCTTAATTTATCGATTCTCCACATCAACTCACCACAGATTAGACCAGAAGGCGAAAGCTTTAATTATGCCCAGGAATTTAACAAACTTGACCTTGAGGCTGTCAAAGAAGACTTACGAAAACTTATGACTCAATCACAACCATGGTGGCCAGCAGATTATGGTCATTATGGACCGCTGTTTATCCGTATGGCCTGGCACTCAGCTGGAACTTATCGCATTTTAGACGGTAGAGGCGGTGCCAGTAGCGGCAATCAGCGTTTGGCTCCTGTCAATAGCTGGCCGGACAACATTAATTTAGACAAAGCCCGCAGACTACTCTGGCCTATTAAGAAAAAATATGGCAAAAAAATTTCATGGGCTGATCTTATGATATTAGCTGGAAATGTTGCTCTGGAATCGATGGGATTTAAAACTTATGGTTTTGCTGGTGGACGGGTTGATATTTACGAACCTGAAATTGACACTTATTGGGGACCTGAAACACAATGGCTTGGTAATCAACGCCAGGATAGAAAAGGAAAACTGGAAAAACCTCTGGCAGCATTTCACATGGGACTGATTTACGTTAATCCAGAAGGCCCAAACGGTGAACCAAATATTTTAGAATCTGCCAAACAAATCCGCGAAAGCTTTTACCGCATGGGTATGAACGACATTGAAACAGTAGCTTTAATTGCTGGCGGACATACTTTTGGTAAAGCCCATGGCAAAGCTAATCCTCAAAAATACTTAGGCCCAGAGCCGGAAGCTGCACCTTTAGAACAACAAGGGTTAGGTTGGGAAAGCTCGTATAAATCCGGCAAAGGCCCTGATACTATTACAAGTGGTCTGGAAGGTGCCTGGACGCCAACTCCTATCCAGTGGGACAACAGCTTTTTGAGACTATTGTTTAAATACGATTGGAACCTGGAACGCAGCCCCGCTGGTGCATGGCAATGGGTTGCTGTAAATCCTGAACCCCAAGACATGGTGCCTGATCCATTCGATCCTTCGCTTAAACACAAGCCTATTATGCTTACAACTGACCTAACTTTACGTTATGACCCTAAATATGCTGAAATTGCAAAAGAATTTTTAGCTGATCACAAAAAATTAGAAAAAGAATTCGCACATGCATGGTTTAAGCTGACACACCGTGACCTGGGACCCAAAATCCGTTACCTGGGTAATCAATTTCCAAAGCAAGACTTTATCTGGCAAGACCCTTTACCCAAAAGGGATTACGAACTTATAGACCAGGATGATATTGACAGATTAAAAAAGCAAATTCTTGACTCGGGTCTGGCAATCAATCAGTTAATCTATACAGCATGGTCAGCTGCCTCCACATTTAGAGCTTCTGACAAAAGAGGCGGTGTCAATGGTGCGAGAATTCGTCTTAAACCTCAAATTGACTGGGAAGTTAACAAAAAGCCTGATGTAGCCCAGGTCCTGCAGATTTTGCAACAAATAAAAGATAAATTCAATTCCACTGCCTCAGGAAACAAACGCGTCTCCATGGCTGATTTAATCGTACTTGCAGGTAATGCTGCTGTTGAAAAGGCGGCAGAATCGGCTGGATTTCAAATCACTGTACCATTTACTCCCGGACGCATAGATGCTTCGCAGGAACAAACAGACATTGACGCATTTAAATTCCTCGAACCAACTGCTGATGGCTTTAGAAATTATATTAAAAAAGGCTGTGATTTCCTGCCCGAGCAGGCACTCATCGACAAAGCCAAACTTTTGACTCTTACTCTACCTGAAATGACAGTACTGATAGGTGGCATGCGCGTTTTAGGCGCAAATTACGATAACACCAGATACGGAGTATTTACACAAAAATCAGGACATTTAACTAATGATTTCTTCGTAAATCTGCTTGACATGAACATCGAATGGAAACCACAAGACGAACAAAAACAGACTTTTGTCGGTATCGACCGTAAAACAAAAACTCAAAAATACATAGCCACTCGAGTAGATTTAGTCTTTGGTGCAAATTCGCAATTACGTGCGCAAGCAGAATTTTATGCCCAAGACGACAATAAAGAAAAATTTATAAACGACTTTGTAAAGGCCTGGACTAAAGTCATGGAACTTGACAGGTTTGATATTCGCTGGTGGTAAAACAATTTCGTTAACAAGTGCTGCTTAATGCTCACACCGAAAATTTGTGTATTTACCAATTATCTTTGCTTTTTACGAAAAACGGCTGCCCGATGGGCAGCCGTTTTTCGTTATCGAAACATTGTTTTGCCTGACATATTATTCGCCAAAGGCATAATTTTTTAAGTCTAAAGACATTGACGATTTGTGTAAAAATTTAAAATGTATTATTAACTTTCGACGATTTTACAGTTTAACGTAACAGTCGCATGGAAACATTGGTATCTACTGATTTAAGCGAAAAGATATCTAATTTACTCGCGCAAAAAAAATGGTACGAAGTCAAAAATCTTTTATCAAAGCTTTATCCGGCAGATATTGCAGAAATTATCGACAAACTTCCTGTAGAACAGCAGGTTATAATTCTAAGATTATTGCCTAAAGATTTAGCATCCGACGTATTTTCAGAATTGGACACCAGTGTACAGGAGGATATTATTAAGAATTTAACCAATGAACAAGTAAAAAACATTATCGAATCTTTGGACGCTGACGACCGCACGCAGCTTTTAGAGGAATTACCGCCCAAAATGACCAGAAGGCTGATTAATCTTTTATCTGATCAGGAACGTAAAGAGGCTCTTAGACTTTTGGGGTATCCCGAAGACAGTGTCGGTCGTTTGATGACTCCTGATTACGTGGCAATAAAAAAGGATTGGACAATAGCAAAAGCTCTCGATCATATCAAGGAATTCGGCAAAGATGCTGAGACTATTGACATGATTTACGTAATTGACGACGACTGGCGATTAATTGACGATATTCCAATACGACGTATAATTTTATCTGACCCGCAGCAAACAGTTGAACAGATAATGGACCATCATTTTGTTTCGATGAATGTCAGGACCGACCAGGAAGAAGCTATAAAAATTTTCGAAAAATATAACCTTCCGGCAATACCTGTGACTGATGACCAGGGCCATTTGCTTGGGATTGTAACATTTGACGATATTTTAGACGTCATGCGCGAAGAACACACAGAAGATTTTGCTAAATATTCTGGTTTGGACACTGAGTCGGTTGGTTCAGATTTTATCACCCAGTTGAAAACAGCTCCTATTCGTACGATAATCCGGGCCAGGGTAACATGGCTTTTGGCGTTATTGTTAATGGATGTAATCACAGGCAGCATAATCCAGGGCTTTGAAAACACTATAGCAAAATATGTGGTATTAGTAACATTTTTACCTGTTTTGGTGGATACGGCGGGAAATGCAGGTTCGCAATCTGCAACATTGATTATCCGGGCTTTAGCTTTGGGTACGGTAAAAATGAAAGACTGGATTTTTATGCTGGGTAAAGAGCTGCTTGTGGCAAGTGGACTGGGTTTAATAATGGGTGCCGGTATATCGATAATGGGATTCGTACGGGGTAATGCCCAGATTGCTAAGGTGGTTGTTGTGGCAATGTTTGTAAATGTGATAATTGGCAGTTTGATAGGTGTTTTGCTACCTTTTATTTTCACTAAGTTAAAAAAAGACCCTGCCACAGCCAGCACACCGTTAATTACAACTTTAGCAGATATTATAGGAACGGCAGTTTATTTAACTATCGCGACATTAATGTTAGGTTAGCACTGATATTCAGCAAATTGCATGATTATTCGTAAGATTTACTGTAAAATTTATCCTGATCATTTTTAATAAAATCGCATGCCAGAACTTTTAACGTTTTTTACAGCAGTTGCTTTGCTAAACAAACTTAATTATCGTTTTTTTGCGATTATTAAGATTACCCCAAAACTGGTTCGTTGATGAAAGTACTTGCGATTTACGGTAGCCCGCGAAAGAACGGAAATACAGCTAAAATGCTCGATGCAGCATTATCAGAATTTCCACCAGAAGCTGAAATAAAACGGTTGTATTTAGCAGATTTAAACTTCTCTGGTTGCTGTGCAACAAGGGATTGTAAGACTCTGGGTTATTGTCCGATAAACGATGATATGCAACAAATTTACAGGGATTTACTATGGGCAGAAATTATCATTTTTGGCTCGCCGAGTCAATTTGCTGATGTTAGTGCATTGATAAAAAAGCTTATGGAACGCACCTGGTGGATGAAAGGGGCTTTACGCAACAAAATTGGTGGTTATGTAATTACAGGGCGTCGATACATTGAAAGCACGATTAACACTTTACACGCTTTTATGCTGCGTCATCAAATGATTTTAGGCGGAAGTGGAGCTTTGGGGTACACTTTCACTGAAATGGGCGGGCTTGAATATGATCCGCTTGCTTTACGTGATGCCCGCTATACTGGTCGCCGTTTGGTCGAATTATACCAGCTTATTTACGGCAATAAAAATTAAAAGTCTGCACAAATGGAAGAATATTTTGTTCAATCAGAATCAAAACCCGGTGGTGAAGCTGCTGCTCACGTTAAACAAAGCATTATTCCATTCGATGCGGCAGCTGAAAGTGGACAAATTTTGCCTAACCCGGCTGAACTTTTGCTCAGTGCCTTTGCTGCTTGCGTTTTAAAAAACGTCGAACGCTATTCTTTACGACTTCATTTACAATACAAAAAAGCAAGAATCAAAGTCAAAGGCTATCGTACAGACCGCCCTCCGGCAATCGTGAAAGTCGAATATACTTTAGAAATCGATACTGATGTGGAAGACAAAAAATTAGACTTATGGCATAGAAACATATTAAAATTTGGCACAATAACTAATACTTTAATGCGTGCAGCTGATGTAAATGGCAAAATTCAAAGATGGTCGAATAATGATTAAATCGCTTGATATACATATACTTTGCCCAAACAAAAAATGTCCTAAATGCGACCGACTCAAAAAAAATTTAACCAACGTACTCAAAGAACTTAAAATTGACTATAAATTAAACGTTTTTACTGAAATCGACGATATGATAAAATTTAAAACCGCTATTTTACCAGCGATTTTCGTAAACTCAAAACTTACATTTGTGGGAGTACCGGATTTTAACACTTTAAAAACAGAATTTAAAAAACTCCTAAACCAAAATGACTCAAAACAAGACAAATAAACGACAGAATATAACCTTATTCGAACTTGTAACCACTTTCTTTTACATTGGACTGACGGCTTTTGGCATGTCCATGCTGCAACAGATTAAAACAACCCTGCTCAAAAAACACTGGCTCAGCGAAAAGGAACTTGAAGAAGGCATTGCAATGGTACAGCTTTATCCTGGACCATTTATGTACAACTTAGCCATTTATAGCGCTTACAAACTAAAAGGCTTTTGGGGTGCTTTGCTTGTAGCTATATTTTTTATCCTACCTGCTTATTTGCTAATAGTCTTACTTTCGTGGCTATATTTCAAATTCGGACGAATTAGCTTTGTAAAACCTCTTTTTCTGACCCTCGAAGCTATGGTCGTAGGCATTGTAGCGCATATTTTTCTAAATTTTGGTAAAAAATACGTTCAGGATAAAATCAGTGCCATAATCGCATCAATTGCTTTTCTTTTGATTTTATTTCATGTTAATGGCTTAATTGTGATTACATTAGCGATTTTAATTGCGATTTTCTCACCTCTAAAATCAAAAACAAAACAGAAAAAATCTCAGACCACAAATCTTACCAGGGATATACCAGGCAAATTTTCTTTACGATTAACATTTATAATTGCGACAGGGCTGGTTTTACTCGGACTTTTCGTCATTACAGCTCCAGGTCATTCTACAATTTCGCAGCTAACATTTGAAATGCTAAAAATTGGAGCTGTTGCATTTGGAAGTGGATTCACTATTTTACCATTGTTACAACAAGCTGCAGTAACCACGCATCACTGGCTTACGTTAAATCAGTTTGCAGATGGCATTGCTCTGGGGCAAATCACTCCAGGCCCAATTCTTATAACAGCAACATTTATCGGATATAAAATCGGCGGCTTATTAGCCAGTGCTTTAGCAACTTTTGCAATTTTTTTCCCGTCATTCTTTTACACTGTCATAGTCACAGAAATTTACGAAAAAATA
Organism: Bacteroidales bacterium; assembly: GCA_015489395.1. Lineage (GTDB taxonomy): Bacteria > Bacteroidota > Bacteroidia > Bacteroidales > S143-33 > S143-33. Next base: position 11,661 of record WFZV01000001.1, on the reverse strand, counting down.
AAAGCTAATCATTTGATTCAGAAAGCCATAAATGGCATAATGGCCAGTTTTACAGGCATGTTGGGTTACGTTGTGCTAACTTTAGGCAAAGTATCTTTGCATAATCCGCTGTTGTTTATCTGGGCTGTGGGTAGCTTTGTTTTGGTTCGATATTTCAAAATCAATATTCTCTGGATTTTTACTTTCGGAATTGCGTTAAGCTCTGTTTTACTGATGTTTACAAACATAAAATTTTAGTGTATGGAGTTATTAATTTTTGGTATTTCGTTTGTTGCTTCTTTCATTTTTGCTCTTGGTGGTGTCGGTGCTGCGATAGTTTTAATTCCTACTTTAGTCTGGTTAGGTGTTCCTATTAACACAGCAAAACCAGTAGGTTTGTTTTACAACACAGTAAGTTTAGCAGGGGCAAGCCTGCACAATATTAAAAATAATCGTCTGGACTATAAAACTGGCATTCCGATAATTATTAGCTCATTGATTTTTGCAGCTTTAGGAGCTTATAGCTCGAAATTTATTTCGGTTAAAATCGTTTTGTGGTTGTTCATTGTCTTTTTAATCTTCTCAGGCTCAATGTTTTTACTACACCGCAAACGTCACGAACACGAGTACAGGACTGACCGTCCGTATGTAATTTTAAGTCTTATCGGAGCATTTGCAGGTTATTTGTCTGGTTTACTGGGAATTGGTGGCGGAAATATAATTTCTCCGCTTATGCTTATGGCAAATTTTCATCCTAAAAAAATAACGACTATTACGGCTTTTGTCGTTCCTTTTTCGTCCTTTACAGCTTTTTTAACATATTGGGCCATTGGAAATGTTAATTGGGAACTTACCTTAGTCGCTTCATTTGGTGGTATCCTGGGCGCAACTCTGGGTACGCATTTCATGCACAGCAAATTACATCACGAAACAGTAAAAAAAATCTTAGCTGCAATCCTGCTGCTTTTAGCCATCAAACTCCTTTTTAAAGCAATGTAAAACTTATTGAAAATGAAACTTTTAAAGACATTTATAGCCATAGCTGTACTTTTTTTGTCCTTGAATTTTGGTTTTTCTCAGGTTAAATCCGGTTTACTTCCGCAATTTAACGGATACATGCAAATTCGTGCATACTCAGACCTGGGAACATATTACAATTTCTCTGTTCGAAGGCTCAAACTCTGGATAAAATCAAGCCCAGATAATTCGCATTGGTCTTATAAAATCCAGACTACATTTTCGAGTCGCAAAAACGAACAATTTTTCCTCCAGGACGTCAAAATTGGTTACAAAACAGCTAATTTTACCTTCAACATCGGACAATTCGTCCCACAATTCAGCTTACAACGTTTCCAACCTGACTATAGACTACCTGTTATCGAACGTGCGGACGTTATAAAATGTCTTATTCCTGACGGTACGTTAGGCGTACGGGACCTGGGAATTCAAGTTGGATGGCATAATAGCACAAAGACTTTTAACAGCTTTGTGGGAGTATTCAATGGTTATGGCATAAAAAAATTCAGGTTTAAAAATCAAGGCTTTCTCATCACACATAAAACTTATTTAAACCTAAAACTCAATCAGTTAACTGTTAAAACCGGGTATTCTCTACAATTCAGACGGGCAAAAGACCTGCAACTTCCTAAAATACTACCAGATACAGTACTTTTCAACGGCAACGACCTCAGGTTCAATCTATTTCTTATGCTCAAATCTCCTGCTTTTCATCTGCAAACCGAGTATATCAGGGCTTTTCTCAATCAAAAAATCGCTTACGGATATTACGTTTTAGCTGCTTACAAGATTAAAAAGTCTCAATTCGTTGCCGCTTACGGAAAATATTACGATTTAATAAGCTCCACTGATGATTTGCCAAACTTTAGATTAGGATACAATTATTTGATAAATGGCGATAAAATAAAACTTAGCTTTGACAATTACTTTAAATTGCTCAACAACAGACCGGAAAATTATCAATTCTCGATTCAACTACAGGTTTTCTTGCACTGACAGACAGGATTTTAGAAAATATTTTTATTGGTCTAAATCTTTAGCACTTGCTTTAAATACTTACCTGTCAAACTGCCCTTACACGAAGCAACCTGTTCTGGCGTGCCTTGGCAGACGATTTGTCCGCCATGACGGCCTCCGCCAGGGCCTAAATCGATTATCCAATCGGCGTTTTTTACGATTTCAAGGTTATGCTCAATCACTATAACTGTGTTTCCTTTGTCAACTAATTTATGAATCACATTGAGTAAATATTCAATGTCCGCAAAGTGCATTCCCGTGGTTGGTTCGTCCAGAATGTAAATGGTCTTACCTGTAGCTTTTTTGGCTAATTCTGCTGCAAGCTTGACCCTTTGTGCTTCGCCGCCTGAAAGGGTGGTCGAACTCTGGCCTAACTTGATATAGCCAAGCCCTACATCATGAAGCGCCTGTAAAACGTTTTTTATTTTTGGGTAATTGCTAAAAAATTCCAGTGCCTCGTCAACTGTCATCTCCAGAACATCTGCTATGGATTTGCCTTTATATCGCACTTCAAGCGTCTGCTGGTTATAACGCTTACCGCCACATTCCTGGCATGTAACGTAAACATCAGGCAATAGTTTCATTTCAATCACCTGAACACCAGCGCCTTTGCATGCTTCACAACGTCCGCCTTTTACATTAAACGAAAAACGTCCCGGAGTATATCCGCGAATTCTTGCAATAGGTGTCTGTGCAAAAATATTTCGTATATGCGTAAAAACTTTAGTGTAAGTCGCAGGATTTGAACGTGGTGTCCGGCCCAATGGCGATTGGTCAACAACGATAACTTTGTTGATATGCTCAAGTCCTTGAACTGACTCGTAAGGCAAAGGTTGGACCTTTGAATGATAAAGCTTTTGTGCTAAAATCGGGTATAAAGTCTGGTTGATTAAAGACGATTTTCCACTGCCCGACACGCCTGTTACGCAAATAAACGTGCCAAGCGGAAAACTAACATCGATATTTTTCAAGTTATGGCCTGATGCGCCGGTGATTGTCAAAAAACGGCCGTTGCCGGGGCGGCGAGAGTGCGGCACAGCAATGTGCCGCCTACCGCTCAAAAATTGAGCGGTTAGCGAATCCGCCTTGACCAGCTCCGCTGGTGAGCCGGTCGCCATGACCTGACCACCATGGCGACCGGCTCCAGGACCCAAATCGATGATGTAATCAGCCTGACGCATGATTTGCTCATCATGCTCCACAACAATTACAGTGTTGCCTTTATCACGCAATTGCTTCAATGAACGGATTAGCCGCTGGTTATCATGCGGATGCAGCCCAATACTTGGCTCATCAAGTATATAAAGCACATTAACCAATTGCGAACCGATTTGGGTCGCAAGGCGGATTCGCTGACTCTCGCCGCCCGACAAACTCGCAGCCGGACGATTGAGCGATAAATACCCAAGACCTACGTCCAGCAAAAACTTAAGTCGCGAACGTATCTCTTTGAGCAATTCCGCCGAAATCTGCCGCTGTTGCTCACTCAACCGCTCTTCTATACCATCCAGCCATTGATAAAGCTCTTCCAGTTCCATTGCCGAAAGCTCAGCAATGTTCTTTCCATCAATACGAAAATACAAAGCTTCTTGCTTGAGCCGCGTTCCATGGCAAACAGGACAGGTCTTTTTCTCGAAATAGTCCTTAAACTTCTCGCCTTCAGCTGCCAACTCACCGTACAACAACTCGTTGACAATGCCCTCAAAACGCGTGTAATACTTTGCAAAAAGTCCCAGTGGCGTGGACGACAACCGTAAACTCTCGTTTGTGCCGTATAAAACTTGCTCCAAAACCTGCTCTGGCAAGTCCTTAACCGGCGTCTGCAACGTATATCCATGAGATTTAAGCAAGGCATCCAATTGCCAAAAAATCACATTGGACTTATACCGTCCCAACGGCTTTATAGCTCCCTGATAAATCGACTTGCTGGGGTCAGGTATAATTTTACGAACATCAATCTCCTCAACATAACCAAGTCCTTTACACTTAGGACAATACCCTTGCGGCGAATTAAACGAAAAAGTATTAGGCTCTGGCAATTCGTAAGAAATTCCCGAAGTCGGACACATTAATTTCCGACTAAAATATCGATACTCGCCCGTGTCTTTGTCTAAAATCATCAATGTTCCCTTGCCGTACTTCATGGCAAGGTCAATGCTATTTTTTATGCGTTTATGTAACTTTTCGTTCTCATCCTCAGAACGTAAAACCAGCTTATCAATGACAATCTCTATATTGTGCGTTTTATAACGATCAAGCTTTAAACCTGGCGTTATCTCCTGCAGCTGGCCATCTACCCGCGCCTGCAAAAAGCCTAATTTTGCAAACCGCTCAAACAACTCACGATAATTTCCTTTTCTCGCTCTTACTACCGGCGCCAAAATCATAATCTTTTTACCAGCATAAGCCTGTTTAATTAACTGAAAAATCTGCTCGTCAGTGTATTTAACCATCTTCTCTCCTGTGACATACGAATAAGCCTCTGATGCACGGGCAAACCACAAACGGAGAAAATCATAAATCTCTGTTATAGTGCCAACTGTCGAACGCGGATTCTTGTTTGTGGTCTTTTGCTCAATTGCAATGACAGGCGAAAGTCCGGTTATTTTATCAACATCAGGTCGCTGCAGCATCCCTAAAAACTGGCGAGCATAAGCCGAAAACGTCTGTAAATAACGACGCTGCCCTTCTGCATAAATAGTGTCAAAAGCCAAAGACGATTTTCCACTGCCACTCAAACCTGTAATAACCGTCAGCTTACGATGTGGTATTTTGACAGAAATATTTTTCAAATTATGCTCCCGTGCGCCTATGACTTCAATGTACTTCATTTGCCAATAATGTCCTTAAACGAAAAGCCGAAATTAGTTCTTTTTACCAATTTAATCAAGCTTTAAACACCCAAAAAACTATCAAACTTTACTTAGCCAGCAAAAACTTTTCGAAAATTTTTCGATTGCTTTAAACCTAGTACTATTTAAAATATACTATTCCCAAAACCACTAAAAAAACGAACTTATAAGGCTTCAACAGCACAAAAACATAAAACATAACCTGCCTATTACGTAACTAACCCTCTAAATACCAACAAATTACTTCAACGGCTTGTAATAAATTCGGTAAACTTTATAAACCTCACCGCCCATTTTCTCCATCTCATGACGAATCTTATAATTATTTTCCAGTTCCAGGTGGCTATCAACGTACTTAAATCCCCGCTCCCAGGCAGATTCAAGCATCAATTTACCCAAAATAATATCCAGGCCCATACCACGATACTCTTCTTTAATGCCACCCAGCAGCAAAACAAGACGGTCGGTCTTCTTCTGAGCGCGTAGCAGTTTGAAAAATCCAAAAGGCAACATACGTCCACGACTTTTTATCACTCCTTCGCTAATATCAGGCATAGCTATGAAAAAGGCTATTGGCTGGTCGTTTTTATCTGTAATCAATTTAATAAAACGCGGGTCTAAAAGATAAATATAACGGTTGGCAAACTCATCCATCTCATCCTCTTCAAATGGCGAAAACGCATAAATATCTTTGAAAGTCTCATTCAACAAACGCAAAGCTGGCTTTATCCATGGCTTCAGTTCCCTGCGAGTCCTGAACTCATAAATCTTGATTTTATCTTTAAATCGCTCCATAACACGGTCATACAGCCGTTGATACAGCTCAGGTATCTTATCTGGTACTTTAACCTGATAGACGACTAAATCGACCTTTTTCTTAAATCCCAGGCGCTCTAAAAACTTCGGCATGTAAGGAAAATTCGCATTCGACGCAATGACAATTGGCTGATCAAAACCTTTAATCATAAACCCCTGCGGGTCCTTGTCCGAAAACCCAAGTGGACCTACTAAATTATCGCAGCCTTTTTCCCTGGCCCATTGCTCAACACGTTCTATCAAAGCCTTAAATACCTCAAAATCTTCGTAAGTCTCCATAAAAGCAAAACGAGCATCATTTTCATTATGCAGTTCATTATAACGCTTCTGAATAATCCCCATTATACGCCCAACAGGCTTACCATCTCGATAGGCAAGCAACATAATTGTATCACTATAACCAAAGTACTTGTTCTTTTTGGGATTAAAAAAGTTAAATTCGTCCATATAAATCGGAGGCACCCAATTCTTATGATTCTTATGAATTTTCTCTGGCAGATAAATAAAATCTTTTAGCTGTTTACGGGTCTTTACTTCTTTGATTTCAACTGACATTTTATGTTAATTTTTTAAGTTTTTTATCTGTTTAAAGTATAAACATGCCAGCCTTTTACCGGAAAAAGCCTGACAATATCGCGGTATTTCTCGTCGACACCATACTTATAAATCTTAATCCGGCGATTATCTAAAACTTTAATTTCCAGAACATATCGCTTTTTTGTCTTAGGTTCTATTCCAATAAACTTATTACCTTGAAATCGGCCGACAATCTGGTAAGTATCACGAATAAAAAATCCTTTAACGCTATAAACCACTTTATTAGCGTAAAATTTATAAGTTGCAACATGCGGGAAACCTGCTGCACTAAAATGACGGACAAACGTTTTACCAGCTAAATGTTTTTCTAAATCCTGAGCAAAAGCATTATTAATTGCTAAAATTACAATAAAAAGTAAACTGACACTTACTAATTTCCGACGCATGTACAAATAAAAATTAATTTTGCCTAATTTAATAAATCACCCGTTTAAGTCCAAAACCTGCGAAAATAAAAAATAGGCTGCCCTGCGGGCAGCCTATTTTATCTCAAAAAAGCTAATTCAATAACTATCTAACAATCAACTTGTAAGTAAACTGTCCTTGTTTACCTTTCAAATTAACCAGGTACAAGCCGCTTTGAACATTTGGTAATGTTACTAACTGCATATTGCTGATAATTGGCTGGCTGAGAATTACGCGACCAGTCAAATCCAAAATCTGTAAATTATATCCCTGAGCATTAGTAACATGAATTACACGAGAAGCAGGGTTCGGATAAATACTGATATTAGGCTTATTAATTTTATCAGCGCTTGATACGTACATATTCGACCAAATAGCACTAAGAGTAATTTCATCTTTAATAGAATCAATAAATTGCAATGAAGCGTCAGTATTTATTACATATAATTCTCCTCTCTTAGTTGTATTATTATACAAAGTACCGTATAAAGTATTTGTAGCCCTATCAATAGCAATGTCCTGGATATAAGCTATGTCTATTCCTATATCACCAATAACATTGAAATTAGCGTTTGAAGTATCTATTGTAGCTAACGTATCTGCCAAATCCAAGCTATATAAAGTACCGTTTGTATCAACAGCCACACCAACGATAATACCTGTTGCAGCTACATTTCCAACTTCTGTAAGTTGTAAAGTATTTAAATCTAATTTAAACAACTTTTGAGTGAAGGAGCTAAAACTAACCATATCTAAATAAACAAGATAAACATTATTATTCTTGCTATCCCAAGTTATAGCTAAAGGTGGAACCCATACAGCATTAGTATCAATATTAGGTAATGTACCTAAATTATAAGCTTGACCGTGGTCTTCAACTACATATAAATTATTATCAAAAGTAACTCCAAGTAAGTAATTATGCCCATTAATATTAACATAATCACCTGCTATAAATATATCTGTCAGACTCAAAGAATCTAAAATAGCAACATAATCACCTGTAGAAGGATCGATACCTACGATATGATTTATATCGCCTGTTGAGTCTTGATCATAAGTAACAAAACCATAAATAAAATCATGATAATTTTGTGGACCAATAACATTAATCTGAGAATAAACAGTATCATTTTCAGCTACAGCATCACTATCAGTAATTACGTATGACCTTACAATATAGGTTCCAGCTTGCTCAGGTGTCCATGTTTGTGAGAAAACATGATTTTCTATATCATTATGATTTAAATTAGTAATGACTGTATCCTGGACAGAAAAAACTGTATCATTGTTTAATAATACTTGTAAAACAGCTACATACTTGGTTATTGGACTCATACCAAAATTCAAAACTTTAGTAGAAAATGTAATCGGACGGGGTAAATCAACTATCTCATTAAAAGGTTTAGCTGAAACTTGTTTAGCAATCAAATCGATTGAATCAGGCTGATAAATTGTTACATTATCAATAGCCCAATACCAATCCCAGTTTGCATTGTAGTAGTGGAATCTAACTTTGAAATTGGCATTTTTATAAGCTGTTACATTCAATTCAAGATGCATTGGATTTCCCCATGCTCCTGTATCAACTGTATCCTTGAATACTGTAACCCATTGATTACCATCCCACACATCAATATCACCTTCTTCATTTCCAGAATAAGAATTATAATATTGATCCAGAGCCAAAAATACAGAATCTGCTGATGAAACATCTATTGCTGGACTTTCTAAAATCTCGTCCATATCTGTATAACCAGCAGCATCACTATTCACAAAAGCAAAAGGTGTACCATCTAAAGTTTTACCATCATAATTTTGTACAACCTCCCAGGTATAACCATCATTTCCTCCATCTGTTACTGTCCAACCTGATGGCAATCCATTATTAAAATCTGCCATTAAAAAGATACCTTTTGCTTGATTAGATTTACTTTGAACCGGCCTATTGGTAATAACCTTTGTTCTCGAATTCGCTGTACTAAGTAAAAGAGAACGTTTTAATGAATAGTGCTTAGTTTGTGAAAAACCAAACACCACAAAAGAAACAGCAAGAATTACTGATAAAATCTTCTTCATAGCTTTAAATTTTTAAGTTTTGTTTTCTAAAGTGTACATAAATATAGAAAAATTTTTATTAATTCAAAATACTGATTATTCTTTTTTGAAAAATTAAAAAAATATCAATCTACCTTAACTATTCCACAATCAAGTTCATTACTTTTGACTGAGCTTCTGAATTCAAATCCTTCAACCTTACGATGTAAACACCTCTACTCAAATCACTTACATCAATCATCTGATAATTTGAAACAACATTGACACTTTTTACTAAACGACCAGACAAATCATAAATTGATAAAACACTGTTTTGTGCATTGGATATGTAAATAATATCATTTGCAGGATTTGGAAAGATTCTAATCTGATTATCTGTTTTCTTGACTAATTGATTTTTGGGCCTACTTTCGATTGCATCTGGATACAAAGACGTTGTTGTGTTGATTTTATGAAGTACTATACCCAGATTTGGCTGTCTATAATTAATTTCATTTAAAAACCACTGTTTTGACTGTTCATCAATATGCATGTGCGGTTGATTCCAATTTGGATAGTAAATCGCATCAAACGGAGTATAGAATTTTCCTTTATTCGCAGCTACATTGTAATACGGATCATAAATGCCATACAGAGCCAGAGAACTAATCGTAGGGATAAAGCTGTGGTCAGGATAATATGCCACAATGTCGCCATGTCCTGGGTCTGTATTGTCTAATTGTTCAAGAGTATTTGCATCGCCGCCTGGTGCGCCATCCAGTGGTAAAGTGTAGCTATAGGTTATTGTTTCTTCATCGTACCACGGACCTAAAATGTCGATTATGCCATGAAAAATAGTATTTGTACCATCAACGTCAGGGACAGCCCAAACATCGCCAACTATGTCAACCAGGAAACTGTTGTAATGATAGTAAATTAGCTGGTCGCCAGGTCCGTAAGGTTGACCATTGCCATAGCCGCTTCCATTTATTATTGCCACACGGCGCAGTTTTTCTGGAAAGCCCATGTTATTTATCTCTGTGTAAAAGTCGCGGTATTCTGGATTTGGAAATTCGCCGGTATAGGTCGAAGTGTAATGGTAAATGAGCATTTGTTGTGCTGCTGGTGAATTTAAAGCATCCAGCGCGCGTTGTGCGTCTTCGCTATTGCCTTCGTCAGCAAAAAATCTGACCCAATGCTGCAAACCAAGTGGCACATTAGCGCCTCTTTGCGGAGAATCGAAAGATATCCAGAGTTTTACATTGTGCCACAAACGATGTTGCTCCATATAACGTAGTCCGTATCGAGTAATAAGTCCGCCCATACTCGGCCCAATGACAATAATTTGATTATCGTAAGTGCCTGCCTGGCGCATGCGTTCATTGACTTTCTGGATGACTTTGATAAAGGCAAAAGCATTGCGCTGGATATAGTCAGCGCCAGCTAAATTGTTTACCACAACAGCGTCAAAGCCACGGGCCAACAGCTGATCGAACATGTTTTGCTGGTTAGCAAGCTCGTAGATTTCTTGTATTCCGCGGCTATTCTCAGGGTCAAAGCCATCGACAATAACAATAGGCTTTGTCAGGCTTGTATGCCCGGCACCATAGAATATGCCAACCTCGACTTTGCCGTATGCACCGCGATATGGTATATCAGCGGTGATGTTCCATGTTTCGTCAGGTGTTACTTTAGGTGATAAAATTTTTACTTTAAAGCTTGCTGTGTGTTTGTGACCATCTCCGTAATATGCTGTAAGGTTTATTATTTTTTCGCCATCGGTTTTGTAATTAACTGTGATTATTTGACCGGGTAAAACGCGTCTCTCACCCTGGCCATCGCCAAAATTGACATTAAAATATTTAATTGATTTAGTGTTGGTTATGTAAAATTTCTGGTTAAAATCAAAGCTAACTTTGCGGCCAGTGTATTTTCTCTGGGCAGGTACGCCAGCCAAAAATAAATGGTGGGTTTCCAGTTGCGATTTTTTTAAATGGTAGTTAGCTGATTTGATTTTCTGCAAAACCTCCGGCTTAACCATTTGATAATCAATATCAATTATCGAAACTAAAAACGCGTGTTTGTCCTGGTCTTTGAATGCTGCAAGTCTCAAATCATGGTCAGAAGGCAGTTGTTTGTCAACAGCTGATTTTGTCATTTCAAAATAAACCTGTCTGAACAGGCGTCCATCAACGGGAAAATTGAGTTTTTCGTTCTCAAACTGCAGCCAGTTAACATAACCAGTTGCTTTGTCGCGTAAAAAGCCTGTGGTCACCACAGATTTGTCCAGATTCTGAAAAGCTGTCTTCGAATTTTTAATCACCTGAACTTCAGGCTTTTGCGAAAACAAAAGATTAATCGAAAAAATTAACACTGTAAAAAGTAAAATTCGTCGCATGGAGTAGATTTTTTAAAATTTGGGATAAAGTTAAAATCCTCGTTTATTTTTTATCTAAAAATTAATTTTTTTTCAAATATTTTAACGCACAACTACTTTAACTTATGCAGATGGTAAGCACTAAAGACACGATTTTTTATTAAGCGGAAAAACTGTGAATTATTTTTCACATCTACTAAAAAATTATCGCCTACCTGCTTTGCATGGTACTTATTTAACAGGAAATTTTCGATTTTTTCAGCCTTAACAGTATCAGCAGACAAATAGTACAGCTGGTAAACTTTTATTTTATCGCCTGAAACACGGGCAGGAAAAACATACCAACCTGCTGAATCTTTGACATTTAAAACATACCAATGGCCTTTTTTTCGCAAAATAACTGTAGGATCGTCCAGATTAAAGGTTATTAACCGCTGAAACATAAAATTAAACTGAATGCTATCTGGATAAACGATTAACAGAGTATCGTTTTGATCATCAACATAATAACCGGATTTCTCCTCTGGAATACGGTAAATATCATAAGCCTTTAAAGGCTGTGGA